>OODV01000063.1 GCA_900299555.1 uncultured Endozoicomonas sp. | reverse complement strand
CACTTCAAAATCATGGTATATCTGCTGACAGGTAAGCTGGACTTTACCAAGGTGAGCAAAGCCTGCTTACCCACATGAAATTAAAAAGAACCAAAAAAATACTGCCTTTAAACGCTCTTCTCCCGGTGCGCTCTATTGGCTCTCTCTGTTTGCAGGGCCACTGGTTCTACTGCTTACTCTGGTAGTTCCACCTCCAGCCGGTATGGAGCTAAACGCCTGGTATATGGTGGGTGTGGCCACCATGATGGCCATCTGGTGGGTATCGGAAGTCGTGCCCATTCCAGTCACTTCATTATTGCCCATGATGATTGTGCCTCTGCTGGGAATTGCCAGTGTTAAAGAAGTTACAGCCCCTTATGCACATCCTACGATCTACCTGTTCTTTGGTGGATTTATGCTGGGTATGGCGATGGAACGCTGGAATCTTCACAAACGAATCGCATTGCATATCATGCTGAAAACCGGTGTCAGGCCCGACATGCAGATTGCCGGCTTTATGATAGCCACCGCCTTTCTGAGTATGTGGGTCTCCAATACCGCCACCAGCGTTATGATGTTGCCTATTGGTTTATCCGTTGCATCAATGGTCAGTGGTAGCAATGAAGCTGAAAACAGTGCTTTTTCCAAAGCTCTGCTTCTGGCTATTGCTTACAGTGCCAGTATTGGTGGTCTGGCGACCTTGATCGGAACACCACCCAATGCTCTGCTGGCAGCATTCCTGTCTGAAAACTACAACATGGAAGTTGGTTTTGCCCAGTGGATGATGGTGGGCCTACCCATGAGCATACTCATGCTGGTTGTCACCTGGATCTGGCTGACTCGATTTGGTTTTAAGCTTTCCAATGAGGAAAACCAGGAAGCCAGAGGCCTATTTCGCCAACAACTGACCGACCTGGGCCCGATGAGCCGTGGAGAAAAAACCGTTGCCGTCATATTCACAGTGACCGCCCTGTCCTGGATTCTGAGACCGTTCCTGAAAGATTATATTCCCGGGCTGTCAGATACGATCATTGCCATCGCAGCGACCATAAGCCTGTTTATTATTCCGGTTAAGCAGGACAAACGAGTCTATGTAATGTCCTGGGAGAAAGCCCGGGAAATCCCCTGGGGAGTATTAATGCTGTTTGGTGGAGGTCTCACTCTGGCAGCGCAAATCAAGAATACGGGGCTGGCCGGCTGGGTTGCAGAAGCCATGAGCATAGCCAATGGTCTGCCAGTTCTGCTGGTCGTAGCTTTTGTGGTGACTGTTATTACTTTCCTTACCGAGCTAACCAGTAATACGGCAACCGCCGCCGGCTTCCTGCCGTTGATGGGCGCACTGGGCGTCACACTGGGAATTGATCCAGTAATGCTCGCTGCACCAGCTGCACTGGCCTGTAGCTTTGCCTTTATGATGCCGGTAGCAACACCACCGAATGCCATTGTATTTGGTTCAGGAAAGCTGGAGATAAAAGATATGGTGAAGGCCGGTTTTGCTCTGAATATTATGGGGATTATTCTGGTGACACTGGTGGGCTACTTCCTTATCGGAACATTCTTACTCTGATAACTCAAAACAGCAGTACGGGTAATAAGAACGTACTGCTGTTTATTCATCTTTTTTCTTCTTAGCTCTTGGGTGAGCCTTATCATACACCGCTGCCAAATGCTGAAAGTCCAGATGGGTATAGATCTGGGTGGTGGAGATATCGCTGTGCCCCAACAGCTCCTGAATTGAGCGCAGGTCGCCACTGGATTCCAACAGGTGACTGGCAAACGAGTGCCTTAACATGTGGGGGTGAACACCCACCGGCATACCCGCTTCCCGGGCAAACTCTTTAATACGATTCTGAATCTGCCGGGTACTGATACGCTGTCCCAGCTTTGACAGGAACAGAGCACTACCACTGTCGTTTTTTACAAACAGTTCCCGAAATGATAACCAGCGCTGAACTGCTTGACGCGCTTTACTGCCAACAGGAACTATGCGTTCTTTACTGCGCTTTCCCAATACCCTGACCTGTGAGAAACCATCAGAGAAACTCTCAATATCCAGCGCTGTGAGCTCAGCAAGGCGTAAGCCTGAAGAATAAAACAGTTCCAGTATGGCCAGATCCCGGCACTTCAGAGGATCAACATCCGCCTGACCATAGTGATCATCAAGCAGATTGTTAACCTGATCCGCATCCAGTGTTACCGGCAACGGCCTGCCGGTTTTGGGCGCCCGTAACAGTTGAGCTGGGTTATTAACTACAGCGCCCTGTGTTAACAGGTATTGATAAAAACGACGGAGTGAAGAGATCAGCCGCTGCAGGCTTCGACTGGATAATCCATCCTCATGCCAGAGTCCCAGCCAGTACTTCAACTGCTTCTCTGAAATTACTTCCCAGTCCCGGATATCACTGACTGAAGCCTGTTGCATAACCCGGGAGAGATCACGCTGGTAAGCAGACAGGGTATGAGGCGAGTGTTGCTTTTCATAACGGAGGTAATCAATAAAAGCGGCCACAGACTGCTGCAGGCCGCTATTATCATGACAACCGGAATCGGAAGAGGAATGACTCATGAATGGAGCTGTCGAGCCAGTATACGGCTCAGCACATCACCCAGGTAGCTGATAAACAGGGTACCCATGCTGGCCTTAAAATGATTTTTATCTTTACTGCCCAGGGCCAGAACCCCAAGTTGTTGCGGTTCACTGAGGGCATAGCTCAGGGGAGCAATGGCCACTGAGCCAACATTTCCGGCCTGTTCCTGAAACAGAAAATCCAGCTCTGCCTGAGTCACCTGCCCACAAATGGCTTTCCCACAGGTCATGATGGAACCCAGTGCTTCGACAACAACATCCGTATGTTCAATTCTCACGGGCAGATTCATTGGTTTCTCACTGAACAGAATCAGCGAATGAAACTCAATGCCAAATTCATGGTTAAGGCTATCGCCGATCACTTCCACCAGCTGCTCCAGGTCTTTGCTCTCCAGCAATGACAATACCAACAGCCGCATGCGTTCAAAGAGTTTTTCATTCTCTTTGGCGTTCTCAGCCAGACCAGCCAGCTGGTGCCGATAATTCAGAGCCCGCTCCCTCAGCAGGGCTACCTGACGCTCCACCAGAGAAATGCTATCGCCTCGCTGATGAGGCAGTTTCAGATCCAGCAACAGCACATCTCGCCCCACAAAGAAATCAGGGTGTTCTTTTAAATAATCAGCAACCTGTCTCGGTTTCAGGGCCCCACGATCACCAGAAGCCATTGTCTCATCAATAGCCTTCAGCTTTTCCTTGTCTGCTTCGACGATTTGCTCAGTCATTATCTTAAGCCCTTAGCTGATTTTAAGCCTTTAGCCGATCTACAGCCGGGTGTACCCTTCATAAACACGGGTTGCAGCACCTGTCATCATAACCGGACTCCCTTCTCCCGGCCAATAAATAAACAAGCTGCCTCCAGGCAAATTTACTTTGACCGTTTCATCCAGCAAGCCTTGCAAACGACCCGCGACCACTGCAGCACAGGCACCGGTACCACAGGCAAGTGTTTCGCCAACACCACGCTCAAAGACCCGTAAGTTTATTTCATCGGTGCTGACCACCTGCATAAACCCGGCATTACATTTCCGTGGAAAATCAGGATGTGCTTCAATGATTGGCCCCCAGGTTTCTACTGGTGCCTGATGAACATCATCCACCCGATAAACGCAGTGGGGGTTCCCCATGGAGATGACGGACACCTCAATAACCTGATCTTCAACCTGTAGAGGGTAGGTTACAGAACGCTGCTGAGTATTAAAGGGCACTTGCTCAGGTTCCAGCCTGGGCATCCCCATATCAACAGAGACTTCACCATTACTTTGAATATTCAGCTCAATGTTCCCACCGGCCGTTTGTACCCGAATTCTGTCCCGGCCAATCAGCTTCTTATCGCGCACAAACCGGGCAAAGCAACGGGCACCGTTACCACACTGCTCCACTTCACTGCCATCAGCATTAAAGATACGGTAGCGAAAGTCCATATCCGGGTTGGTCGGTGCCTCAACCAGAAGTAGCTGATCAAAACCAACCCCGAACCGCCGATCCGCAAGGCGACGGATTTTTTCAGGAGGCAGTCGCAGGCTCTGGGAAACCATATCAACCACCATAAAGTCGTTACCCAGACCGTGCATCTTCGTAAAGTGGAGTAACAAGCAACAATTCCTCATTCCAAAAAATTTGTCGGTAATCCTGTCCAGATAGCCGACCTATGGCAACAAGCTCTCTGAGTCAAACTGTTCAGCAATGGTTTCACGTCGTCGAATCACATGAGCTTCTGTACCATCAACCATCACTTCAGCTGCCCGGCAACGGGTATTGTAATTAGAGCTCATCACAAAGCCGTAGGCACCCGCAGAATAAACCGCCAGAAGATCCCCTTCCTTGATAGCCAGCGCTCGCTCCTTACCCAGAAAGTCACCACTTTCACAGACAGGCCCCACCACGTCATAGGACAGGCTTTCAACGTCCGGGTGTTCTGCCGTATTAACAATGGTGTGCCAGGCGCTGTAGATGGAAGGCCTCAACAGATCATTCATGGCGCCATCAACGATGGCAAAATTCTTTTCCCCGGTGGACTTAATCAGCTCAACTCGGGTCAGCATGATACCGGCCTGAGCAGCAATGGAGCGACCAGGTTCGACGACCAGCATCAAATCACCATAGCCTTTCTCAGCCAGTCGCTGTTTCACAGATACCAGATAGTCGGAAGGTGAAGGCACAACTTCATCCTGATACTGAACACCAAGACCACCGCCAATATCAAGATGCTTCAGATTAATCCCCTGTGCCTTCAGCTGATCCATTAATAACAACAGACGCTCCAATGCATCAAGAAACGGTTCTGTTGTGGTCAGCTGCGAGCCAATATGGCAATCAACCCCAACGATCTCAATATGACTTAATTCTGCGGCACGGCCATAAACAGCCGGAGCACGGTTGATATCAATACCAAATTTATTATCTTTAAGACCCGTGGAAATGTATGGATGAGTCTGGGCATCCACATCCGGATTCACTCGGAGCGAGACATGGGCAATTTTGCCCATTGCCTGGGCCTCTTCCTGGATACGCTCAAGCTCCTGCTCAGATTCAATATTGAAACAGTGAACCCCAACTTCCAAAGCCCGGCGAATCTCATGAGGCTGCTTGGCAACACCGGAAAAGACCACTTTTTCTGGATTACCACCCGCAGCAAGGACCCGCTCCAGCTCGCCAATGGAAACGATATCAAAGCCCGCGCCAAGTCGCGCCAGCACATTTAAAACCGCCAGATTACTATTGGCTTTTACTGCATAACAAATCAGATGAGCACCGTCAGCCAGTGCCTGATAATAGGCCTTATAACTGGTTTCAAGCGCTTGGCGGGAATAGACATACAAGGGCGTACCAAACTTCTCCGCCAGCTGCTGTACGGGAATTTGCTCGGCAAATAACTCGTTATTGGCTGAAGGCTCTTTATTAGCCGCGGGCGCTTTATTGGCTGAAGACTGAAAAGTAAACCACTCCATAAGGTGACTGTTCCCCATATTCATTCAATTCTTAGTGTAATTATCCAGCAGGCTGACAAAAGATCCTTACCCCAGGTGCCATACCCAAAGGATTTGGAGTTGCTACAAGGCGGCAAGGACTGAAGCCCATAAGCTTAGACAAACTAAGTGATTTGGCCGAGCTGGCGCTCCAGTGAGCGAGTGCAGCCGACGCCGTAGCAACTTCAAAGGCGATGGGTATAACTCGATACATCATTATCAGCCATTGAGGTCTTCGGTTGATAAAGATCTCCCTTCTGTCCACAGCCTGTCAGCAGCAGGACAAAGAAAGCAACAGCAGCTAGCGCTGGAGCCTTCAGCTGATTAATAGCGGTGAACAATCTCATAGCCCTTTCCCTTATACTCGATGGCACACAGTATAACTGCCGAATTACTTATGGCTCTACTTATAAATAGCGGAAGATTTTATTGTAAAATGCTGAAGGCTGTTGTTGAAATACGTTGAAGGCTCTATCGACGGAGCCATAGGCAGGCTAAAATTCGCTCATTCTGATCCTGTTTTCACTGAGATAACGATGAAAGAGAGCCTTCCGCTAACTGAGAGTCAATACAATGAACTTCTTGATGGCCTGATGCTGGCCATTGAAGACGCCATAGACGATTCCGGACTGGACATCGACTATGAAAACTCCGCAGGTATCCTGACCCTCACTTGCGAAGACAACAGTAAAATTATCCTCAGTCGGCAAACGCCCTTATTGCAACTTTGGGTGGCTGCCCGCAGTGGTGGCTTCCACTTTGATTACGATGATGAGCAAGGCGACTGGTTGCTGGATGGCCAGGGGGAATCCTTTATCTCACTACTGAATCGCTGCCTTACCGAGCAAAGTGGCGAAACGGTACAATTGGTTATCTAGGGGGGGATTCTTTTTGAACAACAGAGATCACAAAGAGCATAAAGGAAAAGAAAAGCGCTTCTTCGTACTCTTTGTGATTCAACTTTATAACTGATAAAAACCGGGAGTAAATGCTTAATACTCTCTCTGAGAATCACGCTCTGGTGCTGGTGATATAAATATAAACGACCACCGACACTCTCTTCTTTTATGTAGAAAGCCTGCTCGTTTTTCACAAGTGTTTTTCAATTTATTGTCAAAGTTCCCATAGCCTGACATTCATGACCTATACTGCAGCCGGTTTGTGACAGCTTCTTCAGGTGTTGTTTTTTTCTACTGGGACAAGGCTTAAACCGGACCCGGAACTCCATCTGCTCTCCTGTATTTTAAAATGTAATATCCCCGAAACTGTCACTATAAAACATCACCTCATTAACCTGAGGTACTTGAACAAACAGCCTTCTGCCTCACTGATCGAACTGATGATGAGTACAACAATAATGACTCATATTGCTGCACTGGCAGGTTGCAGGAGATTGTGTGATACACCACTGAGATTCTTAAAAAAACATCAGTAGCATCGGGAGATCATCACTATGAGTAACCTGTATAAAACGGACTTTTATCAGTGGACCCGTCAACAAATTGATTTACTCAGAAAAAATAAGTTTCGGGCTCTGGATCTGGAAAACCTGATTGAGGAAGTAGAAGACCTTGGTCAGGAAAAAGTGAATAAATTGGAAACTCACCTGACCCGGGTTCTTGTGCTTCTGCTGAAATGGCAGATCCGCGCCTTCAAAGAAGATTTGCGTACATTAAACCGCTGGTATCGCAGCTGGTTTATGGTGATTGATTACAGTCTGGAAAAAGAACGGGCAATCGTTAAACGGCTGTTGATCAAGAATCCCAGTTTATATGGGCTACTGGATGAATGTCTGCTGGAGTGTTATCCCATTGCCTGTCGGGATGCTTCGCGGGAACTGGAAATTCCGGAGGATGAGTTTCCGGACACCAGTCCGTGGACAATGGAGCAGATCATGACGGATGGGTTTCCGCCCGGGCCGGAGTGATTTTTCTGAACCACAGAGATGCAGATAATTACTCTCCAGTAACTGCTCCATAAGTTACTCTAATTTCTGCATCCATGCAGTTGTGCATAACAGCCCTTCCACCATCTATGATGGTCGCACAAAGAGCACGAAGAAAAGCTATTTAAACCACTAACAACACAATGTTTTCTCACACTCCTTTCGTTCCCATGCTCTGCGTGGGAATGCAGACGTAAACTTCCTACTAACTCAGTGCCTGTCGCCAGCCCTGATATGCATTCCCACGCAGAGCATGGTAACGAGATAGTCTTTAAAAGAATTACTTTGTGCCCTTTGTATCCTTTACGGTTTCAGTGATTGTGCTGCCTCTCGCAGCCTCAGAGCCTTGGAATAATACTAAACGCAAAAAACCGCCGAGGCAGGTTCGCCCGGTACGGACAGGCCCGGTGAGCAGCGAACCGGAAATCATCGAGCTATTGGGTAAAGAAACCACCCTCAAGCTGGAACGGGCTTTGGAGGGACAACGGAAATACATTGCATCAAATCCGAGCACCGAATCGCCCATAGTAGCAGTCATCGGCATGAAAGCCGCCCAGAAGTTAGCGACCCGGTTCGGCGGCATGCTGCTATATATCCCGTAACAGATAGCAGCCCGAATCCGCACAGGAGATCAGGCTTGCCGTCTGGACAGGAGAACACAAGCAGTCCACCGGTCAGCGGTACGGATTGGTGGAGCGCACCATTCGCAAGATCGCTCCTATATTGGCAAAGGCAAAATTTACCTCAAGCGGTTAAGCACCAGTACCGGCTTTTTACCGGTGGGTAATTACAGCGCTCTCGAGGTGAGTTTTGAAGAGGACAGGAAAGAACAGAAAGACTACACCAGCGTAGGTGGTGGCAACGTCAATGTGCTTTCCAGAATAGACAGTGAAACCGGAAGCCTTACCGCAATGGATTTAAGTGCTGCCTCACTTACACCAGCATTACGGGCAGCAGTCAGTGAGCAGGCCAGCGGTGCAGTGGTTGATGAGGTTGTACCTGCCAGCGGTACAGATGGTGAGCTTTTACCCTTTGCCTTTGCTCCTGACCATAGCCAGAGCATCACCGTGAAAGACGATATGGACGTGACTGAATGCATTGACTACAACCTGACCGCCAACGGTATCGTCGTGATCGGTACCGGTGCTATTGATAACGATGGCGTGAAGGTGAGCTGTACCAAAGCACCTCAAGAGATCATGCAGGCACTGCTGGAGGCAGGCGAGGAGTTTGCTTTGTTCTTTGACGGCATGAACGAAGCACAGTCTGGAAAACCGGTGAGCATTACCATGCACCGCCTGAAGTTTTCACCAGTACAGGGGATGCCATTTATCAGTGATGAGTTTACTGAAGTATCAATGGAATTTGAGGTTTTGAGGGATAGCAGCATTGGCGGTGTTGGTATGTCGCAGTTTATGAAGGTGGTGCAGGCGCTTTAGGGCGTCTCACACCTAATTTATTAGCTAAGAATTTGATAAATGAACTTTCTAAGGTCATCGCAATCTCGTCTAGTTTCGATAAGCTTGGCCGCTTCAGCATATGAGTTGGCAATATATGTTCCATTGTATGGTGGGAAATGAAGGCATTCAAAGAATCGCGAAGATAAATTGTAGAAGTTCAGACCTGACCTGACAGTTACCGATTTTCAAGAGGGTGTCTGTCAGGTCAAATTCAGGCTATGAACTTTTCCTTCCAGATCTCTTTCCC
>OODV01000164.1 GCA_900299555.1 uncultured Endozoicomonas sp. | reverse complement strand
TAGGGGAAAATCATGAAAGCGCCCGAAGCTACTGGTTTCGAACAGGTGGGTATAAATACCTATAGAGCTAGATAATCATCCACTGTCTTATATAAAAAAGATTTGGATGATCTGGCAATGAATGCATTTGATTTAATGAACAAGCTATCTGTCATTTATGATGCGCGTCAGCAATGGAAAGTAGATCATAAGCTTTCTGATATTCTGCTATTAACCATTTGCGCAGTGATCGCAGGCTGTGAAGGTTGGGAAGAAATTGAAGATTTTGGTAATGAAAGACTCGACTGGCTAAGAAATTATGGTGAGTTTGAATACGGAATCCCTTCGCACCATACCATTTCAAGAGTGGTTTCAGCCGTTAATCCAAAGCAATTTCAAACATGCTTCATTGAATGGATGCAGGCCTGTTATCAGGCAACCAATGGAGAAATCATTGCAATTGATGGTAAAACGGCAAGAGGGTCTTACGATAAAGGCAAGGAAAAAGGTGCAATTCACATGGTAAGTGCGTTTGCGACAGCAAACGAATTGGTTCTTGGTCAAATTAAAATTAATGATAAAAGTAACGAGATTACCGCCATACCTGAACTACTTGATCTCCTGGAAATTCGCGGCTGCCTCATAACCATTGATGCCATGGGGTGTCAGAGGGAGATTGCCAAGAAAATCGTCGATAAAGGCGCTGATTATTTATTAGCGGTAAAAGGTAACCAGGGCAAGCTTCATGATGCCTTTAAGAATCATTTTTCTGTTGAAAAAGTGAATCAATGGAAAGGTGATACTTTCAGAACCGAAGAGAAAAGCCATGGGAGAATGGAAACACGCCTTCACATAGTCAGTGATATGTTTGATGAGTTCGTGAACCTTTCTTTTGATTGGAAAGGAATGAAAACACTCGGAATTATTTTGTCTGCCAGAATGGAAGACGGCATATTTAATGCCGACGACATCAGTATTCGTTATTACATATCCTCTGCTGAATTAACGGCAGAAGAGTTTGCACATGCTGCAAGAGAGCATTGGGCAATCGAAAATAAACTCCATTGGAAAATGGACGTTGCAATGAGAGAAGATGATTGTCGAATCAGAAGAGGGAATGCAGCTGAAATGCTCACGGGTTTTCGGCATATGGCAGTCAATATGTTGAACAATACCAAAACCTTTAAAGCAGGTTTGAAACGTAAGCAGAAAAAGGCAGCCATGAGTACTCAATATCTGTCTGAAGTCCTCGCGGGGTGCGGGGTTTCATGATTTTTCCCTG
>OODV01000077.1 GCA_900299555.1 uncultured Endozoicomonas sp. | reverse complement strand
TTGCATCGATACCGCTGGTGACCCGTCTCAGCTTTCCCGTTCTTAACAACATTGAACGTTTGTTGACAATGGATACAGGCAACTTGAACTACAGCCATAGATGACTCAAAAAGACAGGAATGTATCAGATCAACAGCTCTGACACATCACCTAAATTATACAGTTCCTATACTCCCAGTAGCCAGATTAATCAGGTATTGATAGTTCCAAAAAAGGAGGAAAAGATAGTAAAAGTACCCTGTAGCAAACTGCCGGAGTTAATACAGAATTAAGAGGTACAAGTCAGCGAATGAACAACTGGACGATCAAGCACACCCGATTAAGTTGCGAGTATCGTATATAGTGATCCGGACAGGTGGCGAGTTCAACCTGACCTATATCATCCCTATTGCTGTTGATGAATTTTTTGGGCTACTCAAGGTGAGACACTGGAATGAAAAAACAAAACAGGAAGTCGGATGATCTCAAGCATTTGTCAGAGCCATCGAAGGCGAAAACAACCAGCCAGTCCGATATCGCATATCTGGATTTGCCAATATGCATTCTACCGGCGCAGAGTCCCGCGAAGCCTTCCGCCACAAAACCACCGAGCCCTTCAAGCTGGGCACGCTTTCGCTGGGCAATAAGCAAGCTTTTCTTAATAAGGTAAAAGCCTCACATGAGCGTAAAGCCATTAAGCGATTTATGATGAGGTTACATATCGCATTACCCACAAGGAACGCTAAAGGTTGGCTGGTGGCTCTTCACTGGTTCTTTCAAATCCAGGAGCATCTTAACCAGGGATGATCTGAAGCGGCTACCGGATGGCCAGAGCGCGCCCCACATCGAAGCCAGTGATTAGCATCACTATTGATGCTCACCCATTTTTATTTTCTTCCGCTTAAATCCGAACCAATTCCGAACCGAACAGACACAAAAAAAGGGCTTAATACCTAAGCCCTTGTTTTATATGGCGCACCCGAAGGGATTCGAACCCCAGACCTCTGCCTCCGGAGGGCAGCGCTCTATCCAGCTGAGCTACGGGTGCACATCCAGAGCAGCAGACATCGGCTCCAGCGGTGAACAATAATACTGTTCCCCCCTTGTACTGTCCATGATTTTTTACCTTACTAGCGCTTCAATTGCAAAACAGTGACTTTGTACATTTGATATAGGAAAGGTTGTCCCAGCTTCAGTAAATGAAATGATGGTTATCACTGATAAATCAAATCGTCTGGACAATACATGCCATAGGCCAACTCAAAAGAATTACCGAAATGACAGCCGTATAAACCGCTGTTTTAGAAGTGCCAATTGATCTATAATCCCATTGCCTAAAATAATTCGGCTACACAGGCGAAAGCTTATAAGCGAGTCTTAAGCTACTCTCTCAGCTCATACTGCATCAGCTCATGCAACGCCTAAAACAAGATAGCCATTGAACGCCTTAGAAGAGGACAAGCGAGTGTCACGGGGAACTCATATGCGTGCTTTGATTCTGTTAGTCGGGGGACTATTCGCGTCGCTGGTCTTTGCCAAGCCGCCTGCAGACCTGGATCCAACTACTCGTGGTGAGATAAGCGAGCGCATTGCGCCTGTAGGCTCCGTGTGCCTTGCTGGTGAAGAATGCGCCAGTGCTGCCGGTATTGCAGCAAGCACCAGCAGTGGCCCGAGAAGTGGTGATGCCATTTATGGCCAGTACTGTGTGGCCTGTCACTCTTCAGGGCTGCTGGGTGCGCCAAAGAAAGATGACTCTGCTGCCTGGCAGGCTGCCGAGAAAAAAGCCGGAGGCTTCAGCAGCCTCCTGTCCAATGCTATTAATGGTATCCGCAGCATGCCTGCAAAAGGTACCTGCATGGACTGTTCGGATGAAGAGATCAGCGCCTCTATTGAGTACATGAGTGGTCTCAAGCCCTGATCTTCCGGGATTTAGCCTTTTCCAGGATAGTTAACTACTGGCAGTTTCTGCTGCCAGTGGGCTGATGAACCCTTCGGGCTTTACCGCCAGAATCGAACAGTAAATACTGTTCATAATGTTTTCAGCTGTATTCCCTACCAGAATGCCTTCTTTATGGCGTCCTAGTGTTCCCATCACAATCACATCCACACTCAACTCATTAGCAAGCCGCTGTATTTCAGATGCTGGGTTTCCTCTTAACAGGTGGATCGATACTGGCTGCTGTTCGTCATTCTCCGTAACCCCCACTTCCTGCATGATTTCCTGAAGTTTGTTGTGGTAACGCCTCTGAGTTATTTCCTGAAGTTCGTAAAGCTCTTCATCGGAAAGTGTTTTCAATGAGCGTTTCCCTAAAGGCACATTCCAGACGCTGACCAGGTGCAATGCTGCGTTCTCCTGACTAGCCAGGTATACACCGTATTGCAGGAGCGTTCTGTTCAAGTCGTGAGCATCTGAATCCGGATCACCTGCATCCATGGCAACCATGACTTTGCCATGGAAATCTGCCTGCTGATCCCGATCTGCCATCATTAAAATGGGAACCGGGCATTTTCTGAGCAAGGCCAGGTCATTGCCGGTTAACTGCTTACGGGTGAGGGCCCCGCTGGCATCTGCCAATTTGATCACCAGATCAATATGATACTCTTTGATCACTTTATGAATCGCTAGCCTTGGACGACCGGGAACAATCAGTGTCTCCGCTTCAATACCCTGCTCCCAGGCCATGGCCTTTAACCGCTCAAGTTCACCTTCCAACTGCTGAAGAAGATGATCTTCCAGTCTTTTTTCCAGTGGGATGAATTGCAGGTGATGCAGGGTTTCCAGGCTATGGTCAAACAGTGCAATTAACAATGTGGCCCGATTATCCAAAGCCAGACGGAAAGCCTGTTGGAGCTCTATATCCGAGGTGTGCTGCCGGGTAACTGCCAGAAGAATTGAACGAAAAGCATGCATCAACTTAGTCTCAAACCGATAACAACCTTATTCAGTATCGCAGGAATTAGTTTCTCTGCCCGAGATTCTGCGAATAAGGGCAGTGGAACTCTTGTAGAACATGGTTGCTGCTATATAATCGCGCTCCCAATTATCCCCTTGTCAAAGGTTTACGGCACGCTTATGAAAAAAATGTTCATCGTCGCCGCACTGCTCTGTGCAGGCCAGCTTCAGGCCTCAGATAACACTTCAGACAAAAAAGCTGAGAAGCTCTATTTCTATAACTGGAGCGATTATATTGCTGAAGACACGATCAAGAATTTTTCACAGAAAACAGGCATCAACGTTGTTTATGACGTTTATGACAGCAACGAAGTTCTTGAAGGCAAATTACTTTCAGGACGCAGCGGTTTCGACCTGGTCTCTCCTTCCCATGACTTTTATAAAACCCAGATTCGGGCTGGCGTTTACGAACCACTGGATAAGTCCAAACTGCCTAACCTGAAAAATCTGGATCCCGCCATTATGAAGGCGATCTCGGATAACTTTGATGAGGGTAATACTTACGGCATCCCTTATCTCTGGGGCACCACCGGCATTGGTTACAACAAGGCAGCGGTAGAAAAGGTTCTTGGCAAAGACGCGCCGGTTGATAGCTGGGCTCTGATTTTCGAACCTGAAAATATGAAGAAGCTGCAAAAGTGTGGCGTTGCTTTTCTGGATGCCCCCAGCGAAGTTCTTCCTTCTGTCATGACCTATCTGGGTATTCCCGGTGACAGCCTGAAGATGGGGGATTATAAAAAGGCCGTCGAGCGAATGAAAGCTGTAGCGCCTTACATCACCTATTACAATTCAGTCCGTTCTCTTTCAGATCTGGCCAACGGTGATATCTGCGTTGCCCTGGGCTGGTCTGGCGACATGATGATGGCTCGTGACCGGGCAAAAGAAGCGAATAATGGTCTCGACATCCGCTATGTTGTACCCAAAGAAGGGGCACCCATGTGGTTTGATATGCTGGCCATTCCCAAGGATTCAAAGCATAAAGACGCCGCACATAAGATGCTGAACTACCTGATGGAGCCTGAGGTTATTGCAGATGTAACCAACTACGTCACCTACAGCAACCCTAACCCGGCATCAAAGTCATTTGTAAAGCCTGATATTGTAAATGATCCAGGTGTTTTCCCATCAGAGGAGACCATGGAAAAGCTTTTTGTTTTCAAAGAACTACCAAGCAAGTTGAAGCGTTATATCACCCGTGAGTGGTCTAGAATCAAGTCTGGAACCTGATAATTTTCAATGGGTAATCAGAAGGGGTTTCCCTTCTGATTACTGCTTTCAAAGTTCCGTTAGTCAAATATTGCTAAAAAAAACTTCCTCATACTGTCCAATACGCCATACTTTACTAGATAGGAATTACTTTCAATATCGGCTTAGACATGGACAGCAGAATAAGCTCCCTTAGTATCCTCATATTAGAAGATCACCCTTTCCAGCGTATGGTGGCAGAGCAGACTGTGTCTGGTCTTAGCGTAGGAAGGTTACTTACTGCAGAGGGCAGTGAGCAGGCATTGAAGCTCCTGAAAGAGAGAGGCGCCGTGGATATTGTTATCTGCGACCTTGATATGCCAGGCATGGATGGCATCCAGTTCATCCGTCACCTGGCTGAGCAAAGCCTCGCTCAAGGGGTAATAGTGCTCAGTGCCATGGATGCAGCACTGATCCGTACCGTCGAAGATATGGCGATTGCACATGGTCTTGTGGTACTTGGTCACATTTCCAAACCAATGTCACGCAACCGCCTCAGGGAGCTACTTGAACTCTACTTTATCGAACAGACCGCCAGCATCGCCCAACCAGCAATACCCAAAGAGTTAACGTTTGATGAAGATGAGCTGGAAAAAGCCATTAGTGATGACCAGTTTGTCCTCTACTATCAGCCAAAAGTGCTACTGAAAAGCGGGCGGATGGTCTCCGTCGAAGCTCTGGCCCGCTGGCACCACCCAGAGATCGGTGTAGTTAACCCGGTGCACTTCATCCCCATGATGGAAAGTTCCGGCCTGATTGCACCAATGACCATAAAAATGATTGATCTGGCACTTGACCAGGTTCGTCTCTGGTGTGAACAGGGAAGAAATATTGCAGTAGGTGTTAATCTCTCCGCAGCCATCCTGAGCAATACCGATCTGCCAGATATGCTGATTCAAAAGACACGGGATCTGAACATCCCCCCAGAACTGCTAACCCTGGAAATTACCGAAAGCAGCCTGATTCAAAATGCAGCGCTCTCACTGGAAACTCTGGCCCGGTTCAAACTACACGGCTTTTCACTCTCCATTGATGATTTTGGTATCGGCTATTCCAGTATGCAGCAGTTAAACCGAATCCCCTTCAGTGAATTGAAAATTGATCGCTCTTTTGTTTCTAACGCCTGCCATGACAAAACCCATAAGGCCATTGTTGAAGCCAATATCAGTCTTGCTCACAACCTGAATATGCAAACCGTTGCAGAAGGTGTTGAAACAGTCGAAGACTGGCAGTTACTTCACGAACTTAACTGCGACCTTGCACAGGGTTACTTCATAGCTAAACCCTTGCCTGCAGAAGCACTCTCTCAGTGGGAGCAGGAATGGTTAACGAGGCAACCCATCTCCCCGCCTAAACCCAACCTTTGATCATTGCATCCCAGACAACTGGTCAAATAGCAGCCACGCTGTGAAACTCATTTTTCTTTGACATGCTTCAGTATGCTCGACAAGTCATTAATGCATCATAAGCAGCACTAATAATTTTAAACTGATCAAAGGTCAATGACGTCTATGTCTCGCACCATCAAATTGTTGCTGATTGCAGCCTCGTTTTTCTGCCTGTTCTTTCTTCCCGCTGATTTTATCCCCATTGCCAATATCACTATTGAACAGCAGCGGGTTTTAGCTATTTTCCTGATGGCTACCCTGTTATGGGTGTCTGAGGCTGTTCCCGCCTACGCAACATCCTTGCTTATTCTTGGGTTACTCTCCATTACCGTTTCCAATACCAGCCCCTACTTTCTCAGAGAAGCATTAAGCCCGGAGGATATGCTGAATTACAAAGAGATTCTCAGCAGTCTGGCGGCGCCAGTGGTTGTCTTGTTTCTTGGAGGATTCTTTATTGCGATTGCTGCAACCAAGTACAAGTTGGATATTAACCTGGCCAGAGTGCTGCTAAAGCCCATTGGCAGCGATTACAAGAAAGTAATGCTTGGCCTTATGGAGATTACCGCCTTCTTTTCCATGTTTATGAGCAATACAGCTACAACGGCCATGATGCTCACATTGCTTACCCCACTGCTGGCCAACGTAGACACCACAGATAATGGTGTGAAAGGAATCATTCTTGCCGTGCCTATCGCGGCAAATATTGGCGGTATTGGAACGCCAATTGGCACCCCACCAAACGCCATTGCTTTTCGTTATTTAACCGGAGAGCATGCCATTACTTTTGGCGAATGGATGCTGTTTGCCATTCCGATGGCGATTGCCTTGATCATGATTGCCTGGGTGCTACTCCGTAAACTATACCCGGGCAATATCAAAGAACTTGCCGTTAAAATCGAGTGTACTTTTGAAAGGTCGCCAAAAGCCTGGCTCGTTTATGCAACGACAGCGGCGACTGTACTTCTCTGGACAACCTCCAGCATTCACGGCGTAAACTCTTATACGGTCGCCTTACTCCCCGTTATTGTTTTCTCACTGTCTGGCATCATTGATACAAACGACATCAAAAAGATCAACTGGGATGTGCTCTGGCTGATTGCCGGTGGTATTGCCCTGGGCTACGCCCTTGAGAAAAGTGGCCTAGCCCGCGCCATTGTTCAGACCATCCCCTTTGATACAATGGGCACTTTTGTTGTTTTATTCCTCATGGCCGTTGTATCAATGGTGATGGCGACATTTATGTCAAATACCGCTACGGCCAACCTGCTGATGCCCATTGCTGTTTCTGTCGCGACGGTTCTGAGCGGGTTGGAAAACTACGGAGGTATCAGCCTCATGGTGATCTGTGTCGCACTTTCCGCTTCAATGGGTATGTCACTACCAATCAGTACACCGCCTAATGCTTTGGCTCATGCTACCGGGATGGTTGCCAGCAGAGACTTTATCAAAACCGGTAAGTTCATCAGTACCCTTGGCGTAGTACTGATCTTTTCAGTCATTACCCTACTGGGTGTAGTGGGTTACTTCTAATCAAAAGTCTGGCTATTTTTGACAGTCCCTATCACGGGGCTGTCATCCTATAGTCCTTTTCCACTTTAGCAATACGAATCCGGTAATCACTGAATAAGTGGTCTCTGCCATCTTGCTGACAAAGCATATGACTCATATCCTGTTTCCATTGACATATCGCTTCTTTGCTCTCCCAGAAGGAAAGACTGCAAACCTTTCCTTCATTAGTCAGGCTGCTAAAACGCTCTGCTGATATAAAACCCGAATAGCTGGCAAGTTTTTCCCGCATCTTTGCACCCAGCGCCAAGTAACTATCCTGGCAACCAGGTTTTATTTCCACTTCAAAGATCACCGCATACATGAATGATACTCCCCCTTAAAAGAAGCCCATCCAGGTCATCAGCATCAATACCGCAAAGATCAATAGAACCCCCAATGGGCTCAGAATCTGGGCTGTTTTGATAAAGTCTTTGGTATCAACTAAACCTGTCGCATGGGCCAGAGCATTTGGAGGGGTGCTGATTGGCAATCCCATACCCAATGAAGATGCTAGGGCAACTGCGGTTCCAATCACCACCAGTCCACCCATTTCCTCAATACTGGCCACAGATGTAGACATGGAAATAGCAATCGGCATCAACAGGTTGGCTGTTGCCGTGTGGGACATAAAGGTCGCCATGACCATACACAGTATACTAATGCCCAAGATAATGCTGACGGCTCCAAACTCCTCAAAAGGCACCATACTGACAATAAGCTCTGCCAAACCGGAAGACGCAAGTGCAGTGCCAATCGCGATACCACCGGCCAGTAACCAGAGAACGTCCCAGCTGATATGTTTCAGGTCGTGCTTATCCACAATACCGCAGAGGCTGAATACGGCTACCGGAATAATGGCAACTGCATAAGCGTTAATGCCATGAACACTAGAGAACATCCATAACAGGATAGTCAACGCCATGGTGATATAGACAATATAAGGCTTTAAGCCCTTCTCAAAACGACCATCAATCTGAACATCCAGATCACCACCACTGGATGGATACATCTTCTGCAGTAACCACCAACTGAATCCAATCATAATGACGGTAATTGGTACTGCAAACAGCATCCAGCCACCAAACGACAATGCATGTTCACCGACAAAGTAACGGAAAGCGATAGCATTGGGCGGCGTACCAATCGGGGTCCCCATACCCCCAAGGTTTGCTGCGATGGGAATACTCAGAACCATAGCGCGACAGCCGGGATCCTGACTATCCATTCTGGCAACCAGTGGCGTCATAATGGTTAACATCATGACACTGGTTGCAGTATTGCTCATAAACATGGAGAAGATGGCTGTGATGATCATCACACCAAGCATCACTACTTCATACTTTTGACCAAATGGTTTTAACAAAACGCGGGCAAGGTTAATGTCCACTTTGTACTTGGCACAAGCCAGAGCAATAAAGAACCCCCCCAGGAAAAGCACAATCACCGGTGACGCTAAACTATTAAATATGGTCGTATAGGCCAGCATATCCTCTCCCAGGCCATCCCTGAGAGGAAAAGGAGCACTGTTTGATGCTGTCAGCACCAGTAGCATGATGATAAGCAGGGAAGTAGCAAAAGCTGGTACTGCATCACTGACCCACAACAAAGTAGCCAAAATAAAAATGGCCATTACACGTTGCTGAAGGACTGAGAATACCCCTTCAGGAAAGACCAGTTCAGGAATGCAGAATAGCCCCAGAAACACCAACGCTATGGGGATAATCTTTTTTTGCGAAGTCATTTAAACACACCGTCATGAGCTAAGAAAATAGAGCGGCGTGTTCAAATATATGGAACGCTGTTACACATCAGATATAAACTGACTTTGTCGTTCTTTTAATAATTGGCTTTAAAAGGCAGTTGATTTATTCAGTGCAAAATGCAGTTTTTTCATCGCCGAGCCAGAACACACCTTTGTCACTGAATAATCTTGCACAATGTCGTTGCTCGTTGCCCTGAGCCAAGTCATAAAGCAGTTTACTTTTCTCTTACTCATTAGAAATATTGCTTTACAATCCAATTGAATTGATTCTTCGATTCAACATTCATGAACGTTAATTAGTTATTTTGAAAAGCAGTGTTATTTTTTAAATAAATACGATATCTATTTTTATAAATATCAATTTTAAACAAGTTTAGCCAATCACCCACTATTCAATAATTAGGTTCTGTTGACATAAGGACTTAGCTTTACAATGTCGCCTTTTGCGCGATATG
>OODV01000235.1 GCA_900299555.1 uncultured Endozoicomonas sp. | reverse complement strand
CTAAATCGGTAACCCTTTTCTTTTTTTGAAAAGAAATGTCAGATTAAGTCTGAACTACTCCAAGTGATGGATCGTACTAACTGATTTTTTTCATTATTTACACTCAGGCCAACTTTAAAACTCGTTCTCGGCGAAGGCGTATCCACACTGAATTCCAACTCGTAACTGATCTGAAGCAGTAAAAATGGATACCGAATTAAGCTGCTTCTGCCAGCTCACATCTTTCAGGACTCTCATATCCCAAAGAACTGTGCCGCTGTGCCGACGTGTCCGGTTATAATCAACTTCGATGTATTAAATACTGCCTCGCGCATCTGATCGCGATTCATCATTGGCTCATAAAGCTCTGCCTCAACTTTCAAAGAATGAAAGAAGCTTTCAACACAGGCATTATCCCAACAGTCACCTTTACGACTCATACTTTGTTGTAATCCATTTTCGCAGAGGATATTTCGAAAAGCGTCTGAGCCATACTGATTGCCTCTATCGCTATGTACGATCGCGCCTTTGGGAAATTTACGACACCATAGAGCCATATTCAATGCATTGCAGGCCAGGCTCGATTTCATGGTGATGTCCATCGACCAGCCGATGATTTTGCGAGAGAATAGGTCGATGGTGACGGGCAGATATAGCCAGCCTTCTGTCGTGTGCAGGTAAGGGATGTCACCTGCCCACTTCTGATCAGGTTTTGTCGCCGAACAATCGCGCTTCAGTAAGTCAGGTGCAATGGACAATGAGTGCTTGCTATCGGTTGTCACTTTTTGGTTCGATGAAAGGCTTCCCGGATTCACAGGTCACGGGCAGCCTGGCTCTCAGCTCTTTGGCCAGGCGTATTACGGTGCCTGACCCAACGGTGGAACACACTTCGAGAAACGCTCAACACAAAGGCCGTTCCAGTCAGAGAGAGCTGGCTATAGTGTTTGAGCATAAAGCGGAAACGCTCTATTTTTGATTTTTCGCGAGGTAGGTGGCTGCCTTTTTTACGATTTCAAGTTCCTCAGCTTGCTCAGCTGACAGCCACTTAAGCCTGGCATTTTAGTGGCTAATGCTGATTCGCGTTCACTGACCGTTTTTTCCGATTGGCAGCAGTACGCTAGGTATAGAGTTGAGATTCTTTCAAGCCAGGTTCTTTTGCAGCAGAGGGAACACTGGTTTTCTCAGCAAGTTTCAATGCTTCAGCTTTGAATTCCGGGGAGTGGAATTTTCTTTTTTCCTGGTAGTCATTGGTCACCTTACAGAGTGATTTTACTCTCTTATGGAGGTGTCCATAACTACGGCCGCAAATCACTGGTATTGAAGTAATGTTTAATGCACGCCATATTGGCGCGATTTAGCCGATTCTGTTTATCATCTTTGATGATGATTTCAGGCTTGATGGACTAAAGAACACCTGTTTATGTAGAAGTATTTGTTGAAAAACAATTTCCATCGCCAATACCCAGAGCACGCCAATATGGCGTGCTCTGGATAGATCACATAGAGAGTTTGAGAAACAGAATGGCAATCAGTGTGATTGCAATCCCAAGCACCTTAATCGGGTGCAGGCTTTCCCCAAACATCACTCTTCCAACGATGGAAGTGACAATGATACCAAGAGCTCCCCAGAGGGCATAGGCAACACTGAGATCAATGTTTTCCAGAGCAAAGGATAGAAAAACAAAGGCCGCAATCTGTACGACCATGACCATTGCCGCAAGACGTTTTTTAGTAAAACCGTTAGATAGTTTGGTCAGTACATTGCCAATAATGTCACAGCTGGAAGCGGCAATAACCCAGAAAATGGCAATCAGTTGCAGGTGGTCTGGCATGGTCGCAGCTCCTTGTCACTCATTTGTTGTTGTTCGTTCTCCAACGCTTGCTTTTCAGATAATTTCTCTCCCAGGTTCATCAGAACCATACCTGTCATCAGTAAGGCCATAGCAATCAGCTTATTGGTGGAGAAGGCTTCACCAAAGAAATACCAGGACATGAGGCTGATCAGTAACAGACCTAGCCCCTCCCACATAGTGTAGGCGATCGCCAGAGGGATTTTTCGTACTGCCTGGGAAAGAAAAAAGTAGGAAATAGATATCAAAATAGCCATCAGCGTATAGCCTATGACAGGGCTGTTTCCTGATGCCATTTTCATAAAAGAGGTACTGGCTACCTCTGTAATGATGGCCAGAAACAGCATAAACCAGTAATACATTGGGTTCCCCCGATCCAGAGATCAAATCGAATAAAATTCAGGCTGGTGATTTTCTTTTTCCAGCAGAAAAGATGCAGGGGAAAACTAGAGACCTGTGCGCCAGTAGCGCTCAGCCGGATAGTGGCAGGAATTTATGTAAAGGGTTGGTGAAATACAACGCATGTTTAGACAGGTATCATAGAGCTGGTTCATTAGCATATTATCATCTTTAAGATTGGACGATAAGCAGGATTTGTTCTTATGGTCTGGCTGGGAGTGTGTTCTATTTTCTTTTCAGTAGAATCAGTACTGACCCCGTTCCGCCTTCAGAAGGAGGGGCTGAGCAAAACGCCAGAACGTCAGGTACTTGTTTTAGCCAATGATTGGTATGACTTTTCAGTGTGGACTGTCTCTCTTTGCTGCGGTGAGACTTGCCATGAATGACGCGCACACAGGTTAATCCACGGTAGCGGGAAACCTGAATGAACTCATGGATAAGCTCTCTGGCCTCATCAATCTTGTAGCCATGAAGATCCACTTGAAACTGAACCGGTATCATCCCCTGACGCAGTTGTCTGAGTCTTGTTGTTTGAATTCCGGGTCTTGAAAACTCAATAAACTGCTCCGGATCGATAGGCTCAATCCATGCCTCGGAAAGAGCTGAACCTGCAGAGGGTTTATCCTGTTCAGCCGCTTTTCGACGAGCTCTCAAGGTACTTTCCGGGATATCTGTATTTGGCCTGCGACTCCTGCCAGAATGTGTTTTGTTGCATTTTTTGCCGCTCAATGGTCGTACGTCACTCATCGCTTCCTGAAAGCTTTGTTTATCATCTTTTTCTGACATAAGAATGGCTGTTTAACCTTGGACTGGCAATGTGGCGATAAGTGAATAACAAGGTTGTCCATTGTACTGCCAGAAGATTGTTCAGCAAAGCATCTGATTCTGATAAATGTTGGGGGAGGGAAGAGCGCGGGGGTTTGAGTGTTATGAGTTTTGGAAAAAGCCCGTACATTGGATCTCTGGGAACGATATGCTGTATTCAAAGATTTGTGAACATTATTATTGAAAAAATTGATTTCATATTGTCCGTTCTCCATCTGTTTGTATCAATAGTTCGAGCCTGTATCTTGTAGAGAGGTTAATGATATTCTGTGGAAAGGTGGGGTCTTATCAGAGAAGAGTTCAGGTGGCTGCTGTCAGGATTAGGGAATAATAACCATATAAAGCCATGGAGCGGATTTAATATGAAAATAGGTAAAGGCGCACAAGTGCGTATTTTACTGTCCTCTCTTGTCGAAGGGGCTGTAAAGAAATGGAGAGGCAGAAAAGCAGTCAGGCATAAAAGTGATAAAGGACAGCTTCTTAATAGTCAGGGTACGGAATTTAAAAAGCTGGGCAGAGGTTACTGGGGATCGGTCAGCCAGTTTTTTACAGGTAATGCAGGCCCTCTTAAAGTAGTGAAGAAGATTGATATAAAAAACTACTCTGACAAGGAAGTGAAAATTTTACAGCGACTGGGTGGTCATGAGCATTGTGTTTCACTGGAGAAAGAATGGCGTGATGATAAATATCATTACATAAGTATGGAGGATGCGGGCCTTGATATTGGTCGTCTTGTATACCGTAAACATGGTGCAGTGGGGGTATACAAAAAAGCAAATCCTTTCGTTGTTCTGTTTAAGCGAGGGGGCGGGTTCCGAGCCATTGATGAAGTCAAAAGTGAAAAACTTTTCTTTAAGAGTCTTTTATTTCAGAGCCTTCAAGGGTTAGGGCATATGCATGAGAAGCAAATTGTCCATAGAGATATAAAGCCCTCAAACATAATGATCACTCCAGTAGGGCAAGTCAGAGTTGGAGACTTTGGTTGTGCTACAGAAGTGGATCAAACAACACGCTTCCGTGGAGATAGCAGATATCAACCTCCGGAAACCTCCAGGTTCAGGAAAGGTAGTTATACCGAGAAAAGTGATATCTGGATGCTGGGTGCTACCATGACAGAGATGTTATTGGGGAAGAGTGCCATCATGGGATTTTTCAGGATTTATCCCAGGAGTATCAGGAGTATTCTCAGAAGAATTGATAAAGCGGAAGGGGCAGGCCTGCTGTCAAAAGATACCGGGGAACTGCTGAAGTCTATGCTAGCGGCTGATTCAGCCGATAGACCCTCAGCTCAAGAGCTACTGCAACATGAGTACTTCCAGAGTGACTTGGAAAAGTTGAACCAACTCAAAAAGGCTTGGGGTAAGGATTGAGCTGCAAATTTGAAGTTATGGTGTTTTTCTGTCTCCGAGACAAAAGCCCCCGCAACCTATGCAGGGGCAACGGGGTTAACCTGTCCATTAGTTAGCTAATGATAACTGACACATTATTCTGGTTTCTGCAGGGGCGCACCGGTCTCTTCATCAAAATGATCTGTATGAAACTCGTACCACATAACATTAATGATGCCGAAGGTGCAGGCCAGTAAAACACCCAGTAACCAAGCGAAATACCACATTGTTCAGCTCCCTTTCTCTTGATTCAGTATAGTGAATGACTTTCTTGTTTAATCTTTTCAGCTGTCATACGACCCCAGAGCTTGTAGAAGCACCAGATGGTATATCCGAGAATAATGGGAACAAACACCACAGCAACACCAGTCATAATCGCCAGGGTCATAAAGCTGGAGGTAGCATCCCAGAGAGTCAGACTGAACTGAGGATGAGTACTGGATGTCAGTACAAACGGGAACAGACTGAAGCCCGCGGTCATAATTATTCCAGCCTGAGCCAGAGATGAGAACGTAAAGTTCAGACCATCCTGCCTGGTGCCAGAGAAAATGATGACGCCAATCGTACCCAGGAAGCCAAGTACCGGCGCGATCATCATGATCGGATACAGGCTGTAGTTATTCAGCCAAGCGCCTTCCGCCAGAATTACAGTCTTGCTCAGGGGGTTGGAAGGAGCGTTAGGATCCACAATGCTGGTGATCTGGTAACCATTGATGTGAGCAATCCAGAAACCACCAATAGCGAAGGTGACCAGCGTTAAGATGGCGGAATAACGGGCAACGATAGCTGCACGATGGCGGATCGGATCACCGGAGCGCATTTTCTGCCAGACAGCACCCTGCATGGTTAACATAGAAGCACTGACCACGCCACAGAGTAGAGAGAATGGGTTTAGCAGATCAAAAAATGAGCCGGTAAAGCTGGAGCGCATGAAACCATCGAGCTGGAACTCAAAGCCAACAAATATGTTGCCAAAACCCACGCCAAATACGATGGAGGGTACGATACCGCTGGCAAACAGACCCCAGTCCCAGGCGTTGCGCCAGCGAGGGTCAGGCAGTTTGGAGCGATAATCAAACGCCATCGGGCGAATCAACAGGGCAAAAAGAACCAGCACCATTGCCCAGTAAAAACCGGAAAATGCTGTGGCATAAACCGTTGGCCAGGCTGCAAATAATGCTCCACCGGCAGTTATCAGCCATACCTGGTTGCCATCCCAGTGAGGGGCAACGGCATTAATCATGATTCGACGTTCAGTGTCGTTTTTACTCATGAATGGTAGCAGGTTGGCAGTACCCAGGTCGTAGCCATCCATGATGGCAAACCCGATAAACAGGACTCCAATCAGAACCCACCAGATAAATCGGAGAATTTCATAATCCATCGTCATCGCTCCTTATGCTTTTCCCTGGAGGTTGCTGGTAGGATCGCCATCAGCAATCGCCTGTTTTTGTTCGAAGTGATAACGCCCGGTATGCAAGCTGCTGGGGCCTATTTTGCAGTACTTAACCATGAGCCAGACTTCAACAACGGCAAAGATGCCATAAAACAGCGTGAAGCCAGCAATGCTCAGGTAAAGATCAGTAACAGTTCGTGTTGATGCCGACAGATAGGTTGGCAAAATGCCTGAAATAGACCATGGTTGACGGCCAAATTCAGCGACAAACCAGCCCATCTCACTGGCAATCCAGGGTAATGGTAACGACCACAGGCAAAGCTTCAGGAAGAAGCTGCTCTTGTATTCTGTACGACGGGCGGTTTTAACAAACGCAGTGACCAGTAGCAGGAGCATTAGAAAACCACAGCCGACCATAATGCGGAAGGCGAAGAATAGAGGCCATACCGTTGGAATGGCGTCTTCCGCTGCCTGACGGATCATTGCGTCCGAAGCAGATGGAATATCATCTGTGTAGCGGGTTAATAGCAAGCCATAACCCAGGTCATCGACAACTTCAAGAAATGCAGCCCGATTCTCAGGTGTATCTTCACCAGTCTTCAGTTTCTGGAGTAACTCATAGGCCACCATGCCATTCTTAATGCGCGGAATTTTGCCTTCGATCAGGTCTTTAATACCGGCAACTTGCTCATCCAGAGAGCGGGTCGCAATAATACCCATCACGTATGGAATCTTGATGGCAAAATCGGTTTCCATGTTCTCCTGATCAGGAATACCAATAACGGTGAAACTTGCGGGTGCCGGATGGGTATCCCATTCAGCTTCAATTGCGGCCAGCTTTACTTCCTGAACATCACCCAGCTCATAGCCTGATTCGTCACCCAGCAGAATAACGGACAGGACGGCGGCCAGGCCAAAACCTGAAGCGACGGCAAAAGAGCGGCGGGCAAACCCGGTGTCTCTATTCTGGAGCAGGTAATAGGCAGAGATGGACAGGACAAATATTGCTCCCGTGGTATAGCCTGCAGCTACGGTATGAATGAACTTGACCTGTGCTACCGGGTTGAAGACCAGGTCAGCGAAGCTGGTCATTTCCATGCGCATGGTTTCAAAGTTGAACTCTGCTCCCACAGGGTTCTGCATCCAGGCATTAGCAATCAAAATCCAGAGCGCTGAAAGGTTGGTACCAATGGCCATCAGCCAGGTGCAGGCGAGGTGCTGAACTTTACTCAGGCGATCCCAGCCAAAGAAAAACATGCCAACAAAGGTGGATTCAAGGAAGAAGGCCATGAGGGCTTCAATGGCCAGCGGGGCGCCAAAGATATCGCCGACGTAGTGGGAATAATACGACCAGTTGGTACCGAACTGAAACTCCATGGTAAGGCCAGTGGCCACACCAATGGCGAAGTTGATACCGAAGAGTTTACCCCAGAAACGGGTCATGTCTTTATAGATCTGTTTGCCCGTCATGACATAGACGGACTCCATGATCGCCAGGATAAAGGTCATCCCAATCGTCAACGGGACGAATAGAAAGTGATAGAGCGCAGTAATTGCAAATTGAAAGCGCGAGAGATCTATGACTTCTTCCAGAATCATAAGACTCCTCCACAAATAAATTAGGAGTTTCGCCTGGCTACTGCATCATAGAACGTAGTTCCGGCTCCAGCCAGAAGCCCCCTTCAGAGTAGCAGAAACCAGAATATATTCAGGTTTCAAGCAGCCGGTTGAAAAGAGTCTTTTGTTGAAACAGCACGCTATTGATAGAGAGCTTGGGCAATAAATAATCAACGGACTATAGTACCCTATGTAAAAATATAGGAATATTTCGGTATGCCGCACTACTCATCGTTCTCTGTTTGGCATAGCACGTTTTGCCATCTATTACGGAGCATCTGTGCGGATAGATCACGTTATGCCATGCCTTTTAAGCTAATCCGGGTTATGGTTTTCTTGGCGTTATAAAGGTCAATTTGCCAGTTGTCTTTCGGCTGAGGAACTTCCATGGCAGATACATTGTCCAGTGAGTAAGAAGCACTGAGAGGGGTCTCATATCTGGCAATAAACTGCAGTCTTTCCAGGCTGGCATTGTAGGTTTTGACCAGAAAGTTGATGGTCTGATCGCTGAGGGGTACCCGATAATAGCGGATCAGGTTTTGAGCCAGTTTTTCTGCACTGATGGCCAGATTTTTTTCAACAGCACTCGCCATGGCTTCACCCCAGGCCGCTTTGGTTCTAGCGCTCATCCCCGGTTCTATGTTGGCCAGGCTGATGGCGTTGGCACTTTCGATTGCGCGCTGAATCTGAGGCTCGTGCAGGTGGATATACGGGTCCAGAATGGTGGCAATCTCAATGGCAATGTCCCGGGCGCAGGCTTCCGTCAGATTTTGCTCTGCATCCAGAAGAGATGAATCTTCCTGGCTGTTTTTGAGCCTGTTTTTTTGCAGGTCGGGGGACTCATTGAGATATTTTCGGATGCGCTGAGTAACTTCCGCCTTATCCTCATCATCCAGGAAAATCGTCTGTTCGGAAATGGTCAGGCTTCGTTTCAGGTTCTCATTATTCTGATGTTGATATTTGCTGGACAGTTTCTGCCAGTTTTTCAGGGCGCGCTTTAAAAGCAGGCTGTCTCGCCCTTGTTTCAGATAAGCCCGGTGGCTCTCGTTGTATATCTGTAATGCTTTTTCCAACTGCTGGCTTTTTGTGGAAAGCGTCAGAAGGTGCTTTCGGGCTCCTTTTTTCTGAGGGCTCGAAAGGGTTAATTGACGAACCTCCCGTACCTGAAGGCTCAAGGTGTCCAGAGATTTAGTCGCAATAGTCAGGAGCTTATGTGTGCTTAACCCATTACCGCTACCAATTTCAGAGGGAATTCCAATGTTGTTCAAGTAAGTGGTTAATGCCTTGAGACGAGAATAAACCCTTGCGCGGCTAATGCGAAGATCGTTTCGTTCTTCTTCCAGTTTGTCCAGGGCTCTTGCCAAATCCCAATGGCCCGTGTATTCAATCTTCAGGTAAGCAATTTCACGGCCGCAGATCAGCTCAAAGCAAAGAGTTAGCATTTCCTCCACATCATGGAGGGTCATCAGATTTTCATTGCCTTCTTCAATTGCGGAAAGAATCCGCTCAATGAACAGAGGTTCTCGCTTTTGTCCGTGGTGTGGACGGGCAACGACGCCATTCAAACGCTTCTTTAGTGCTTCCGCTGTTCTGGGGTGGTTTTCATTCAGGGATTGAAAGGCTTTTTCAGACTCTTCCCTGGCCTCTTCAATGATATCCTTCATTCTGTTGTAAAGACCGGCACGGCGAAAAATTTCAATCCGTTCAGCCTGCTTTGCCAGTTGCTGATTGCCTGTCAGGTCTTCAATGGCAGTGGATACCCATTCAGGTCCAAGATCCAGTTTACGAAGAAGTATGCCGGCAGAGTGAATACGTCGCTGTTCTTCTGTCATATTGATCTGACCAAGATCCCGAACCT
Organism: uncultured Endozoicomonas sp.; assembly: GCA_900299555.1. Classification (GTDB taxonomy): domain Bacteria; phylum Pseudomonadota; class Gammaproteobacteria; order Pseudomonadales; family Endozoicomonadaceae; genus Endozoicomonas. The sequence goes on along the minus strand of OODV01000235.1, from coordinate 865 downwards.
GATAGATTAATTCAGGAACCAGGTCGATCAGACTGAGCAGGTTTATCCTGTCTTTTGCCTGCTGTCGTCCATGAGTCATGTTATGGAACAGGCGGTAACCGACACCCAAAGCAACGGCGATGACAGAATAGCCCAGAAAGTACAAAACCCTTTCAAGGGGCATCATGACACCGTATGCAAAGTAGTAGCCAAAGCAGGCGGCCATCAAGGTGACCGGACCTGCGGTCCATGCATATTGAAGTATGGTGACGCTCCAGGGTTCCTGGTGCGGGGCTCTGGCAACTTTTTCAAGCCAGCGTTGGTCACGCTCTTCCAGTTTAAGATCAACGTTTTCCAGCTTCTTTTTTTGTTGCTCCTTTTGACTGAGAGCGTTGTTATGAAGGCCGGATCCTTTCGACATTTTCGAGTAAACCTGACGCGGAAAGAGAATGGACAATCACACAATTATAAGTGTTTATTGTGATAGCTTGGTATATGTAAATATACTTTCATTGTTAATGATTATAGTGATTTTAGTTATCAGTGTACCAGCTCGTGTTGGGCTATATATGACAATGATTTTGAATAGCTTGCTTTGCAGAAAAAAATATTTTTAGCTTTAATTATTATTAGCTTTAAAAAATAATAATATTTTAATAATATCAACAAAATCTATGATTTACTCTTATTGGTAAAAGATTTCGCGTTTTCTATTTTATTAAAATTATTTTAATTGGAGGTTTGTCTAGTAATTTGTATTTTTTTTAATATTTAATATATTTTTTGTTAATGGTCTTGTTAAGGAGATTATATTTGAGTGAGTTGTGTTTTTTTTTTTTGGTTTTTTTAAAATGATAATCATTATTGATTATTGATTATTGATTAT
>OODV01000466.1 GCA_900299555.1 uncultured Endozoicomonas sp. | reverse complement strand
CGGGTAGCTGTGGTCGACGAGACATCTGTTTCAGATAAAACGCTTGATAATGATGTCTGAGCATAGCTGGCATCAGCTAAAGGATTTAGAAAAAGCGATTGGTATTATCTATCCGTTTCTGCTTATCTTCCAGTTCGACTTGCTTGGAATTGATAGCCTTAGTGAGTTTTGCTTTTTTCTGGTTTGATGCGGACTCCAGCATATCGTCCTTATCAACAAGCGAGATGGCATAAAGAAGGATTGGCTGGAACTTATTCACCATCAATTTCGACTTTTGCCCGCACTTCATTTTCAATTGGGTGCTGTAGCAGAGATAACTGGTAGCATTACCGCTTCCGCAGTTTCTAACTGGTCTGCCACAGTCTGCGCAGAACATCATGGTCTTGAAAAAATTGAGGGTTCTTTTTGAAGGTCTGCCAACCTGTGTCCTCTGTCGCTTGGCCACCATTGACTGGGCAAGATAAAAGGTGTGTTCATCAAGAATGGCCGGAAAGGCCTTTATATGCTCTTTTTCTCTAGTTTCATAGATTCCCAACACTTTGACTGACTTAATGGTTCGCCTTGTTTTGGTAATGCACCATTTAAGTTTTTCACCACGCCTCTCTTTCATGGCAATTGAAATATCGGCATAACTCATGTTGTGACTGATGCAAAGATCAAAAACTTCCCGAACCAGGACCGCCTTGCTTTCAATAACCTCTGGCTTGCCACTGCTAACATCGATCCATTCAGGATAAATCCTCTCCCGGCCTATGCCACCTTCCCGAACCCGATCATCCATCTGCGCCCAACTCTTTTTTATACGTCTGGACTTAATCTCGCTCTCCTCATGGGCGCGACACATAATAGTGATAGAGATTAGCAACGGGCCGAAATTGGACTGAATACTCTCCTTGTTGTATATCATTCGATCATGATAAGTGCAGATGGTAATGCCAGCATTCATGATGCGAATGAACAGTTCCAGCGCATCCATAATGCTTGCCCGGCTTAGCCGGTCAAGACTCTCTACCAGTAATACGGCTGGCCGTTTTACCTGCCCGTGATCAACAGCATTCAGAAAACCACCTAGGGCAGCCCGATCATCAAGGTGTTTGCTATGGTATGCCGACTTGCCAATATCCGTCAGTTTGAAAGAGGTATCCATTATCCAGCCCTGCTGCTCACAGAAAGCTGCACTTTCCTCAAGCTGCCGTTTGATACCTCCACCTTTGAGCTGATTTTTCGTGGAAATGCGGTGATATGAATAACAGTACGTCGTCCTTGTTGTTATCGAGTCCATAGTTATATTTATTGTCACAATGCCTCCTACAATCGTGCATTAATTACGATGGGAGAGCAATTATATTGATTCGGATATCAAGGAATCTGCTGTGAAACGGGCTGTAGAATCCGATCACCCAGTAATTGAAACAGCCAGAGATCTCGGTGTTAACGTAAATACCCTGCATACCTGGATTGGTAAGTATCATCGACCCAGGGCATCTGGTAAGGCTGGGAAGAATGATGAGCATAATACGATGAGCTCAAAAGTTTACGTAGAGAGGTCGCAAGACTGAAAGAGGAGCACGCCGTTTTAAAAAAGGCGGCAGCCTTCTTTGCGAGAGAAAGTCTCTGAGATTCAAGTTCATCAGAGACTACCAGAAGAGTTTCAGCATCGCAGCTATGAGCAGGGTTATGTCTCTATCAGGCTCTGGCTATTATGAATGGTGCTCATGGAATATGGCGTTATTATTCCAAAGGGAATCGCCTTTATGCGAAAACAGATTCCTCTGGTACTGGAAGATGCCGAAAATGGTTTAACCGTATTGTTCCGGGAACTCCTTAGTGAGCTGTATAAAGAAATGGCGCACTTGGATAAGCGAGTAGAGAAACTTGAGCTGAAGCTTTAAGCCATCGCCGCCAATAATGAAGCTTGCCAGCTTTTGTTAACCATACCCGGTATTGGGTTACTCAGTGCTACGGCTTTATTGGCCGCCATTGGTGATAAACCGCATTTAAAAATTGCCGGGAGCTGGCTGCCTGGCTTGGCCTGGTTCCAAATCAACAATCGACAGGTGTTAAACCATTGTCGTTAGACTGGAAAAGTAAAAGCGGTTAATCAGTGTAAGCTTGCAATGAGTTGCGTGGATCAAGTTCAAATGATGGCATAAAAGGTAAGACCTGCACTCCTGTAAACCTGTTGGGGTCAAGGGCCCATAAAGGCGAAGACCTGATGAGGTGGGAGTGAGCGGATTCCATCAGGGCCAGAGGCAATTGTGACCTCATCCCAAGGCCGGATATATGGAAGCATTACTCTTTAAAGTCATGATGAAAACTTATCCTTGCATCGCTGGGCGGACCATATATGCCCCTTATTTTTCGAAGTACTTATATCCAGTAATATTACGTGTAGAAGTTCAGACCTGACCTGACAGTTACCGATTTTCAAGAGGGTGTCTGTCAGGTCAAATTCAGGCTATGAACTTTTCCTTCCAGATCTCTTTCCC
>OODV01000264.1 GCA_900299555.1 uncultured Endozoicomonas sp. | reverse complement strand
AGTTATCGGGGAGTTTATCTCCCGAAACCACTATCAACAGTTTTGATACATCACCTAAAAATGTGATATATTTTAATTGGGCTCATGATTGAATAGATAGAAAGGCGAGTGCTGGAATATTTGCCCGAAGAAAGGGGGTAATAATTAAATTAGCTTGTTTTCGATTCTAAAAGATATCTATTTACAGAAAAGGATTCAAGTAAATGGTTTGATGCAGTGTTGGAATCTCGTAATTTCTTGCATAAAGAGCCGCATCTTCACAATTATCGGATTCACTACTATCGTCATTTCACAAACAAACCTTATTCAAGCTGTATTGGAAGTCAGTGCTGGTATTTGCCCCTGATCTTACGAGATAATATTCATCTTTTTGTTGGTCATATACAAATGGAGCAATATCCATTCTATCGCTAGTGGAGTATGCACTAATTAATTGGTAATGATATATACCGTGTTTTGGGCTGCCCAGAGCTTCGTAGGATTGAGAACTCATATGCATGCTGATTTGCGGGCAACGGTTCATCCTCCAAGTTACCTCTACTGGCTGAGATTCTGCACTATGGGCAGTATTAAAGTTTACCAATGATAGGAACTAGCCTAAGCATGCATAATAGACTATAGCTTTCATTTTTTAATCTACCTCGAATGTTGAAGGAGGTTATTTGGAAAAGGATAAAAAAATCTTTGTTGTCTGATACGGAAAAATAGTAATAAACGTCCAATTAATAATAATTAGATAAATACAGTTTGATAGAATCAAAGTGTATTTAGGAACACTGGAAAAAATAATTGTGATGTCAGTTTTTCTTAAGTAGAGTATGCTTTTTTGTAAGCTTTTAGGTGGTTATTTGTTGTCCCGAAGAGTGTTGAAGTGATTTATCACCTCTGTAGGTGTTTTGCTAGGGCTGCAGGTATGGATTTCACAGGGGTAAAATTTAAGGCTTAAATAAATCCACTATGTATTATTTGATGGATTTGTTTAATAATTTTTTCTTCATATAATTCCTTCAGGCATTTTATCTTTCTGGATCATGGGGTAGCTACTTACGTTGGGTAGCTGATAGTGCCACCATTCAGTTTCAAGTGGCTTAAAGCCTGCGACATTCATTACGCCTGCCAGCATAAGTCGGTTACGCTGCGCTTCTTCAGAAATGAGATCATTACCATGGTGGGCCAATGGACGAAAGTCATCGAAAATGGTGCCCATTTCCAGCTCGCGTCCGAAGCGGTCCGTAATAGTAACGTCTATTGCAACTCCTCGGCAGTGGGGGCATAGGCTTGACTCAGGATCACCCACGTAGTCAGGGTTAGGCATATGTTTAAATAAAATTGCCTGTGCTGCCAATGGGCGAAATGCATCCCAGATTTTAAGTCTTAGATTCAGAGGTTTGAGAATTTCAATGGCTTTTAACAGGCATTTCAGGGCATCGATATGCAAATAGCAGAGGTCGTTTTTATAAATCGACTTACCGGTAAAGTTATTACTGCCAGCATAGGCAAGGTCAATTGTAATCGGGTGGTTCTTTTCACTAAGCAGAACCAGATTGCCAACCGTATTTATTGTCATCATTCAGTCTCCATCCAAGGGGTAAAGGGCAAGCATAGTCAGAAATTCGAAGGTTTCCCGATTTATGCATAGAAGCTTATAGGGGGGCGCCGAAAAAGGTTAATGTTGGTTGAAATAGGACTTATTCAGAATATCTTCAGGGCTACAGCTAATCCGGTACTCAGGCTTGAGTTCCATCAGACTATAAAAAGACGAAGAGCTGAAGCACCTTCCTGAAGGTTGATTTGTTGGAGTAGTTCAGACTTAATCTGACATTTCTTTTCAAAAAAAGAAAAGGGTTACCGATTTAG
>OODV01000161.1 GCA_900299555.1 uncultured Endozoicomonas sp. | reverse complement strand
TGCCTGGCGATGACCTACTCTCACATGGGGATGCCCCACACTACCATCGGCGATCGGTCATTTCACTGCTGAGTTCGGGATGGGATCAGGTGGTTCTAACCTTCTATGGTCGCCAGGCTTAACTGGTTGAACTCAAAGCCTATCGGCTCTCAGCTCCGGAATCCTGTCTTAAGCTGTTTCTTGCTTCACACTCTTGCGTATGGCTGTGTATCTCTACACGCTAAATCGCTTTGGCGTTATATGGTCAAGCCGCACGAGTCATTAGTATTGGTTAGCTCAATGCCTCACAGCACTTACACACCCAACCTATCAACGTCATAGTCTTTAACGGCTCTTCAGGGGTATCTAGTACCCAGGGAAGTCTCATCTTGAAGGGGGCTTCCCGCTTAGATGCTTTCAGCGGTTATCCCGTCCGAACATAGCTACCGGGCAATGCGTCTGGCGACACAACCCGAACACCAGTGGTCCGTCCACTCCGGTCCTCTCGTACTAGGAGCAGCTCTTCTCAAACTTCCAACGTCCACGGCAGATAGGGACCGAACTGTCTCACGACGTTCTAAACCCAGCTCGCGTACCACTTTAAATGGCGAACAGCCATACCCTTGGGACCGGCTTCAGCCCCAGGATGTGATGAGCCGACATCGAGGTGCCAAACACCGCCGTCGATGTGAACTCTTGGGCGGTATCAGCCTGTTATCCCCGGAGTACCTTTTATCCGTTGAGCGATGGCCCTTCCATTCAGAACCACCGGATCACTATGACCTACTTTCGTACCTGCTCGAGATGTACCTCTCGCAGTCAAGCTGGCTTGTGCCATTACACTAACCGTACGATGTCCGACCGTACTTAGCCAACCTTCGTGCTCCTCCGTTACTCTTTGGGAGGAGACCGCCCCAGTCAAACTACCCACCACACAATGTCCCCGATCCCGTTTCAGGACCTGGGTTAGAACCTCAATATTGCCAGGGTGGTATTTCAAGGATGGCTCCACGCAAACTGGCGTTCACGCTTCAAAGCCTCCCACCTATCCTACACAAGCAACATCAAGATCCACTGTGAAGCTGTAGTAAAGGTTCACGGGGTCTTTCCGTCTAGCCGCGGATACGCTGCATCTTAACAGCGATTTCAATTTCACTGAGTCTCGGGTGGAGACAGCGTGGCCATCGTTACGCCATTCGTGCAGGTCGGAACTTACCCGACAAGGAATTTCGCTACCTTAGGACCGTTATAGTTACGGCCGCCGTTTACCGGGGCTTCGATCAAGAGCTTCTCCGAAGATAACCCCATCAATTAACCTTCCGGCACCGGGCAGGCGTCACACCGTATACGTCCACTTTCGTGTTTGCACAGTGCTGTGTTTTTAATAAACAGTCGCAGCCACCTGGTATCTTCGACCAGCCTCAGCTTACGGAGCAAGTCCGATCACCAAAGCCGGCGCACCTTCTCCCGAAGTTACGGTGCCATTTTGCCTAGTTCCTTCACCCGAGTTCTCTCAAGCGCCTTGGTATTCTCTACCTGACCACCTGTGTCGGTTTGGGGTACGGTCCCTTCTGACCTGAAGCTTAGAAGTTTTTCCTGGAAGCATGGCATCAATCACTTCAGTTCCTTAGAACCTCGTCATCAATTCTCGGCCTTGAGGATCCGGATTTGCCTGGATCCCCAGCCTACGATCTTAAACGCAGACAACCAACGCTGCGCTGACCTAGCCTTCTCCGTCACTCCATCGCAGTCAAAAGGGGTACAGGAATATTGACCTGTTTCCCATCGATTACGTCTTTCGACCTCACCTTAGGGGCCGACTCACCCTGCGCCGATTAACGTTGCGCAGGAACCCTTGGTCTTCCGGCGGGGGAGCTTCTCACTCCCCTTGTCGTTACTCATGTCAGCATTCGCACTTCTGATACCTCCAGCATACCTCCCGATACACCTTCAACGGCTTACAGAACGCTCCTCTACCGCACGTAATAAATTACGTACCCGTAGCTTCGGTGAACAGTTTGAGCCCCGTTAAATCTTCCGCGCGAGCCGACTCGACCAGTGAGCTATTACGCTTTCTTTAAAGGGTGGCTGCTTCTAAGCCAACCTCCTGGCTGTCTGGGCCTTCTCACATCGTTTCCCACTTAACTGTTACTTTGGGACCTTAGCTGACGGTCTGGGTTGTTTCCCTTTCCACGACGGACGTTAGCACCCGCCGTGTGTCTCCCGTGATTGCACTCATTGGTATTCGGAGTTTGCATGGGGTTGGTAAGTCGGGATGACCCCCTAGCCCAAACAGTGCTCTACCCCCAATGGTGATACACGAGGCGCTACCTAAATAGCTTTCGAGGAGAACCAGCTATCTCCGGGCTTGATTAGCCTTTCACTCCTATCCACAGGTCATCCGCTAGCTTTTCAACGATAGTCGGTTCGGTCCTCCAATTGATGTTACTCAATCTTCAACCTGCCCATGGATAGATCGCCCGGTTTCGGGTCTAATCCCAGCAACTAAACGCCCTATTAAGACTCGGTTTCCCTACGGCTCCCCTATACGGTTAACCTTGCTACTGAAATTAAGTCGCTGACCCATTATACAAAAGGTACGCAGTCACAGAACAAGTCTGCTCCCACTGCTTGTACGTACACGGATTCAGGTTCTATTTCACTCCCCTCAACGGGGTTCTTTTCGCCTTTCCCTCACGGTACTGGTTCACTATCGGTCAGTCAGGAGTATTTAGCCTTGGAGGATGGTCCCCCCATGTTCAGACAGGATTTCACGTGTCCCGTCCTACTCGATTTCACAATAAATGAGCTTTCGTGTACGGGGCTATCACCCACTATGGCCACACTTTCCAGAGTGTTCCACTAACTCATAAATTGCTTAAGGGCTGGTCCCCGTTCGCTCGCCGCTACTGGGGGAATCTCAATTGATTTCTTTTCCTCCGGGTACTTAGATGTTTCAGTTCCCCGGGTTCGCCTTCCAAACCCTATGTATTCAGGTAAGGAATACCAACTTATGTTGGTGGGTTTCCCCATTCGGAAATCGCTGGATCAAAGCTTGTTTATCAGCTCCCCAACGCTTATCGCAGATTACCACGTCCTTCATCGCCTCTGACTGCCAAGGCATCCACCGTGTACGCTTAGTCACTTGACCATATAACCCAAAGCAATCTAATAAATTAGATGACCAGGGTTGTTATGAATCGCATAACTACCTTAACGATCAAATGAATTCATATTGATATGAATCCATCGCCATACACATTAGCAATGATCTTTCGATCATATACTTGAGAGTGTCTCAGCAAGAATCTTCATTAAACGACCAATCAATAATAA
>OODV01000176.1 GCA_900299555.1 uncultured Endozoicomonas sp. | reverse complement strand
GCGTGATGGTGGCGGACTCACCAGAACAGGTAATCTGCCCTTCTGAATCCGAACTGAAGCCATCACACAGAAGCAGTTGCATTATTTAACCGCCTTTTCTAACGCCGGTTTTTTAATGCCAAGAATTTTGATCGCCATTCGTTGTTTTGCACCCGACATCACTTTGGTTCTAAACTCGTAAGGCTTTAATGGCTGCAAAGATTGAAAATCAACCAGCTTTTCATAATCAGAACTGCAAATCATGATGTCCAACCCATAAATATTGGGATCATCATCCTCACCGGTTCCAGAAAGAAAAACTTTTAAGTAGCGCGAGCTTTCAAACTCGGTAACTTTGGCTCCCAGGTAGAGCGCCTTGACGGTGGTTTCCATTTTTTATTTTCTCCTTTTTGGTTCACCTGTATTGAATTAAATACGTAGATTTTAATTAACGCAATAGCTTAAAAAAACTTTTTAACAATGACTTAAAACCACCCAATACCACCAAAATAAAATTTTAATTTTTGCATTGAAGCCTTGCCATTGTGCTTTCAATTTTTTTGTGGCGATGGGGAAAATCGCCAAAAAAAGTGAAGCACAACGGCATCCAATGCAATAATTAAAATTCATTGATTGGATTGAACGCTGTGGTTATCAGTATCCTCAAACCAGACCGATTCTTTCGATTGAATACAACGGGCATATTCAACCCATGACAGCGTATTACAGAATCGATAGGGTAGTTCGGCCTGTTCCTTTAAAGCCTCGTCTACCTGTCTGGAAAGTCGTTCATAAGGATCTTGAGTTTGCTTCCTGCGCCCTCTTTTCAAGAGAAATTATCATCCATCCATAGAAGACAAAATCAGGTAAATCACTGTATTTGATACTATAATTAGCGTTATTTATTACTAACCTTGGTATCAGTAGCAGTGAATCACCCGTCCTCAGAATCCAGGTCTTTCCTGAGCTTATCGACATCCACCAAACGACGTTTGCCAATTTTACGGGAAGGAATCCGGTTCTCCTTGATCCAGGTTCTAACCGTCTCGTGTGATACACCAATACGTTCAGCAAATGCCTTAATGGACAACACAAAAAAATAGCCGTCATATTTCTCTTTCATTGCTCAACATTCCTTGTTTGATTGCAAGAGAAAATAGAGATACAGAATCATTTTTTAAAATGCAACAACAAATCTTAATTAATTTTTTAGCGTATCGGCCATATCGGGTCATAGGTGGTCATAGCGGGTTATATAGGGACAAAAAAACTCAGAGATTCATAAGATCTATTTTTTTGATATTCTTTATTCCAATCTTAATGATTTTAATTATTCAGGTAGAAGTTTCAAAAAAGATTAAACCGATAACAACCATCAAAGACCGACAACCACTAAAAACCACCACACTTAAAAAACCGCATCCACTTTTAATGAGCGATCTATTAAAAAAATGCAGTTAAGATAATTTTAAAAAAGAGAATAAAGGAAACATCATGGCAATCATCAAAAAAGACAACCAATGGAAAATTGATTTCAGGATTGGCTGTAAGCGTTATCGCCATACGGCAAAAACAAAACTGGAATGTATCCAGTTTCGGGATAAGTGCATTGCTGAGAAAGATAAGGAAGCACCTGAGAAAGATGATCGTACTCTGAGAGAGCTCATTGATATCTGGTACGAAGCCAGAG
>OODV01000526.1 GCA_900299555.1 uncultured Endozoicomonas sp. | reverse complement strand
GTATACAGCGTCTTTCTCAATGCAGGTTGATAAAACTCCTGCAGAATCGTTTTATGGAAGCGCTCACAGATTCCATTCGTTTGTGGATGCCGGGCTTTCGTCTTCGTATGTTCAATGTCGTTCACCGCCAGGTAAAGTTGATAATCGTGTTGATCAGCTCGACCACAGTACTCCGTACCTCTGTCTGTCAGTATTCTGAGTACAGGTAGCTCCTGAGCTTCATAAAACGGCAATACACGGTCATTGAGCAGATCAGCAGCCGTAATAGGCGTCTTGGTTGTATACAGCTTGGCCTGCGCTACCCTGGAGTAAGTATCAACATAGGTCTGCTGATAAACACGTCCAACGCCTTTGAATGTGCCAACATAGAAGGTGTCTTGTGAACCAAGGTAACCAGGATGCGCTGTATCAATTTCACCACAGGCTTCATCATCGAGTTTCTTACGCTCAAGCGCCCTGACCTGGGACTCGGTGAGAATGATCCCTTCTCTAGCCACCTTCTCTTCGAGGGCTTTGAGGCGGAGTTTGAAGCTTTCCAGATCATTTCTTAGCCAGATGCTTCTCACACCGCTGGGAGAGACGAAGATACCTTGCTTGCGAAGTTCATTGGAAACACGGGCCTGCCCATGAGCAGGATCTTCTACCGCATACTCAAGAACCGCTGTTTCAACAGCAGGATCTACGCGGTTTTTAAGGTTTGGAACTCTTCGGCTTTGATCAAGAAGTGCTTCGACTCCACCTTCATCCACAGCATCCCGGTAACGATAAAATGTATCTCTGGAGACACCCATGGTTTTACAGGCTTTAGAGATGTTTCCGAGCTCATCTGCAAGGTTCAGTAGCCCGACCTTGTGCTTGATGATTTTCTGGTTGGTGTGAATCATAAGGGTCACCTTTAATGATTTAGATTTCAGTGAACTCACCTTCTTTCTAAATCGGTAACCCTTTTCTTTTTTTGAAAAGAAATGTCAGATTAAGTCTGAACTACTCCACCTAAGTAGTGGGGTTAGGTACAGGGCAAAGATAAGAATAATTCTTGAGCAGTTAGACAGCTCAACAGTCGGTAGAATACAGCTTTTTAACGGGTTCTAATGACTGCAAAAGCTCTGTTTTCCAAATTTTCTGCCCTCACAGATCCTCGTGACCAAAAGAAAACAACACATATTTTGGCTGAAATCATGTTCTAGTCATCGGTGAAGGTTCAGAAGAGTTGATGACTATTAATTAAACTGAAGTCTGCTACTATGCCAGTCTTTTGTTCTGTACTGTCATGGCTTTTATTGAAGTTGTCTGTATTCACTGTCGTAAACCTGATGATATTGTCAGAAATGGAAAGGCCAGATCAGGGCTCCAAAGGTTCCTATGCCGAAGTTGCAACAAGACCTTTCAGCTGGATTATCTCTACAACG
>OODV01000630.1 GCA_900299555.1 uncultured Endozoicomonas sp. | reverse complement strand
CGGGTAGCTGTGGTCGACGAGACATCTGTTCCAGATAAAACGCTTGATAATGATGTCTGAGCATAGCTGGCATCAGCTAAAGGATTTAGAAAAAGCGATTGGTATAACTTCCGCACAAACTCCGAAGCTAGTAGAGTATCAACCAGATCAGCAAGAGCCAACATCATCGAAAAAAGACATCGCCCGGCCTTCTCAACAAGGAGTGCCTCTAGTCAAAAAGAAGCGGATTCCTACTGAGACAGCGATGGACTGGCCACACACAATTGATGTATTGGTTGGTGATATCGAAAAAAAAATGAATCACTTTCGTGAGGCTAAAGGTGGATATCCTAAGGATCTCCAGCCGTGCTGGTATGCTTTAATCTCCGGGCACTACGGGGATGCAATTAAAGAGTTACTAATAACAGTAGTAATTAGTGAAAGGCCAAAATCACAATTGTATGAACTGCAAAAAAGAGTGGTAGACTCAGGGATAATTGAATTGCCAGAGGGAGAAGAAGAAATTTCAATTAATAGTCGACAGTCTAGGCAACTTAAAAAATATCTCACTGAACGTGTTTTTAATGGAAAGATGGTTGCATTTCAATTTTCTGAATTTTGTCATTTTATAAGGGAAATAGATGGTTATAGAGAGCACTATGATGTTCCAGCTAGGCTGCTCTGGCTTGGAGATGAAATTAGGCGGGTGGTAAATTGTAGTCATTTTGAAAGAGGAATAACTTTAAATAGGAGAGAATGCTGGAGTCAACTTAGTAAGAGTAGGTTAAAGGAACAAATAATCCACTTGATGTCTGTCATTTCATTGACTGGCTCTGTTAGGTTGAAAGAACTCATAAGGTTGCAAGAAAAACTTCATTGCGTTATTGAGAAAAAACTGCCGTTTGTTGCTTCAAGCTTTGATGTGAAAGATGAAAGTATTACATCCAAGCAAGCAGAGAAGTTTCACGACTATTTAAGAGGTGTCTGCTTTAGCGGTAGTTTAGTTAAAATCAATTTTGATGAACTTCGAAAATATTTAACAACCGTAGATGATAATTCAGGAAGGTTCTTTTTAATTTCATGTGGGTAAGCAGGCTTTGCTCACCTTGGTAAAGTCCAGCTTACCTGTCAGCAGATATACCATGATTTTGAAGTG
>OODV01000060.1 GCA_900299555.1 uncultured Endozoicomonas sp. | reverse complement strand
GGCCATGTTTCATTCCTCTATTTGACCTTTTGAAATTGGGATTGCAGGATTTAGGAGAGAAATAATCGCTTTGCCTTCAGAACAGACCATGATCGTCAGGATTTTCTGGTCTATATGAACAAGCAATTCGGTAGTGACTGGCAAATGTCTCTGGAGAAGGCTGAAACACGGGATGACTTTCTGAAGAAACACTTAATATCACCACTCCCAAAATTTATCCACAGTCGTGTATTGAATGCTGTTTGGGCTGAACACTCCAAGAAGCAGACGTCACCCCCTCCTGAAATGGAAACCAGGGACAGTGAGCTGATTCAGCTTCGTACCCAAATGGATTGTCAGCTGCATTTTTCAGGAAGGGTCATTAACTGCCAGGATGAAATGACCTTTTCAGAGGCGATCATCATCAATGAAACCGAGTTGAGCAAACTGGAAAGTGTTGAGTGTGAAACGCCAATCACTATCATCACAGTCGAAAATGCAGGAGCATGGCAACATTTGCCTCTACCAGAGAACGTCATAACCCTATTTGTTCCGGGTAGCAATCATAAGCTCACATTAAAGCTACTATCGTTTTTCCAAAACTACCAATGGTGTCATTTTGGAGACCTGGATCAGAAAGGGCTGGATATTGCCGTATCACTGTCCCAGGCTCTGAACAAACCACTGAAATTATTAATTCCTGACTGGTGGAGCGAATATCAGCCCCATTTCAAACAAGATATGAAGAAGGGGAAAATTGCCTGGCGCAAAGATCGCTGCCCTCAATCCAGACAATACTCTCAACATCCCGTTATAAAGACACTTGCTGATAGTGAAATATGGATGGAGCAGGAGGCCATTGTACTGGACTCCCGCCTTAGGAATGAGATCCGGTGCCTGTTTGATAGATGATGGATTACCACGCAGACTTCAAAAGCCCCAGCACCTGCTCATAACTGGCATCCACCCGGTTATAGAGCAGTGCCCCATCATCAACACTCATACGGGCAACGTCTTCCAGTTGAGACTCCTGAACCTTACCGCTTTCTGACAGGGTTCGGGGCAAACCTGTTTTCTCAAAGAGCTCATCCCGCATTGCTCGAATGTAGATGATGGTTTCAGCCGCTCGTCGCTCTTCAGGGATTTTGCTGTAAAAGTCAGCGCCAGCCAGAGGAAGCAGCAGTTCACCAATCGCTTCTTCACATTGGGGAAGGTTGTATTCCAATACATAAGGCAGCATCAAGCTCATGCAGACTCCGTGGGGAAGATGGGTTATCGCACCGAGTGAGTGTCCGATGGCATGTACCAATCCAACCATGGAGTTGGAAAAGGCAATGCCTGCCATCGTTGCCGACTCAGCCAGTTTCAACCGGATATCTTTGCTCTTGGGCTCGGCGAGCACTCGAATCAGGTTTTCCCGTATGCCTTTAATGGCTGCAACCGCATAGGCGTCACTGAGTGGGTTCTTGGCCGTGCCAATAAACGCTTCAATCGCATGGGTCATTGCATCCATGGCCGTTGCTGCTGTGATATGCGGAGGCAACGTCAAGGTCATCCGCGGATCAAGAACTGCCACATCCGGCATCAGGAATGACGAGCCATAAGGTACTTTACGACCACTGGCATCATCACGAATCACTGCAACTTTGGTCACCTCTGATCCAGTACCCGCTGTGGTCGGCAGAATAAATAACGGCTTCAGTCGTTTAGTGAGGGCGCCGACACCACTGTAGGCCAGAAGGTCATTGCCGCCTTCAGATACAAGAATATTTACCGCTTTCGATGTATCGATCACCGAGCCACCACCAATGGCAATAATGCCATCCGCCCCGTTCTCACGATAAAACTGAGTGATGATAGATACGACACTGGTTGATGAGTCTGGCGGAACATCGCTATAAATTCCCGCCATCGGAACCTCACCAATCATCAGAGCCCGCTTAACAGGCTCAATCAAACCGGCGTTAAGCACCCCCGCATCGGTGATAATCAATGGCTTCTTAACCCCAAGGCTGGCCAGCTCATAGGGGATATGCTCCAGAGCTTCATTTCCTGAAACGATTTTTACCGGATTGAAGAACTCATAATAACTACGGCTCATTTCACAAATACCCCCATAACAAAACCAGCAAACACGCCCAGGTAGATTTGCAATGCACCCACCAGCTTTTCTTTTAAGGATATGTCCGGGTAATGGCGCATGATTTTACGGCCGATAAACTTTGGCAGCGTGACCACTTCAAGCCGTTCGAAACAACGAACCAGCTTCATAGAGGCTGGAATATCACCATCAACCACCATTCTCTCTCTGGCAAAAGCCTCAGCTGTGCCTTCCTGAAAGGAGAGTGTGCCAAAGGCATGGGCAAGGTGCTTGAATTGAATATCCACATCGGGCTTTGTTTCACTGTTTTTCCGGCTCGGCTTTATAGATCCGTTGTCTTTCTTCATATAGAGACAAGGGCCACTGGGCATAACACTCATAGAGAAGGTAAAACCGTCTGGAAGCGATGCGATTTCATTTTGAATCACCTTGTCAGTTCGACAGGCCTTAGCCAGTCCATGACCAATGAAAGCCAGCATAAAACGGACATATAAGCGCTTTATACGCCAGGAAAAGGGAAGAGATGGAGACACCCGATACTCCTGCCAGCGAATCGCTGGACAATAATTATTATTGTTATTCCGGAGCGATATTATCCAAAATCACTTATGCCTGCACTATTACAGGCCAACTGAGAGTATAAATTTAAAAAATATTGCGTATTGATGACATTAATAACTCCCAGTCAATACTCACGACATAGCCCGAAAGTAAAAGCGTAATCTATGATGGCAAGGTCAATACCGAAAAGAACCTGCATCGCTTTGAGTACATAGGCTAACTGAATACAAATGAAAGTATCTATACCGGAGTCGTGCACTCCAAGTGTCTGAAGTACCCCATACGCTTGGTTATGCTGCGGATTCAGCGCGACACCAAAATTGGCATCTCACTGCTTTACTTTACAGATACAGAACTGGATGCGATGACAATCATCCGGTACTACAAGGCAAGATTTCAGATTGAATTTATTTTTCGGGATGCAAAACAGTACACTGGTCTTATGGACTGTCAATCATGCCGAAAGGAGTCCATACACACCCAGATTAATGCCTCTTTTGCGGCTCTGAATGCTCTAAAACTGGAAGACCTGAGAGAGAAAAATACCGACAATCAAACGGTGGTTTCAATTGCCTCCTGGAAACGCCGAAAGTTCAATCAGCACCTGATGTGTAGAATTTTTGAGAAGTCGGGATTACCCATGAGCAATGAAAAAGTCATGGACACGTATCAGCAGCTCAGTGGCTATGGCGCCATAGGTGCATGAAAGTGTCCGGAGTATTGACTGTACTCCAAGCCCTAAAAACCCAAGGGCTGTAATCAAAATTCAAGCATCGAACTCGCGTTAGACAAATATTGTGCTAGAAATATAGCTCACAGTCAGTGTGAAGGTAAATTGTATGCTAGAACGTATTCGATCTGCACCACCCACTACTAATCAACACCAACCTAGTTGTGCTTGGAAAGCTGTTTGTTTTTTGGGTAGCATATTAAGAACGGTAATTACTAATCCTGCTAAATCTATTGTCTCACTATTAGCATTAAGTTCTGGTATTCAATTAGCTAATGGGAAATCTTTAAATAAAAGAAGTGTACTTGAGCATAGTAACCCCAATGATTTTAGGGTTACAAACTGTGGTGGAGGCAGTGATTCTTATTTTTCTGTTCATTCAAATACAGGAGGTAACTCCGTCGGTTCAATGAGAGTTAGACCAGGTGACACAACTCAATATAGATACGACAACAGCGGAAACAAAACTCACAAGATAATGGCTGAGGCTACTTTCAAAGAAAGCCCTACTCATCCGGCTATTACTGATCATTTTACAATGAGCTGCCCAAATGGTTCTCCTTTTGTAGAGGGTGGATTTAAAGGAAGTAGTATCTTGTTTTCATATGGATGTGACGAATCGGGAAGAGTTAAATGTAAAAATTATAACGAATGGAATCCACCCAGAGAAGAAAGTTCTTGTGTAATCAGTTGAACTTTTTAAATTCATATCATGTAAGGTCATTTTAATTAAAACTAAGTAAACCACCCAGAGAAAAGCTGGATTAATACAATAAGGCAACCGACTGAAATTTTGATGTGAGCCAGCTATTGATACATTCCTGTCTTTTTGAGTCGTCTATGACTGTAGTTCAAGTTGCCTGTATCCATTGTCAACAAACGTTCAATAACGGGAAAGCTGAGACGGGTCACCAGCGGTATAGATGCAAGGACTGTAATAAGAGCTTCCAGCTTGAGTATCGCTATAACGGCAATCTGCCTGGCACTCATGAGCAGATCATAAAGATGACCATGAATGGCTCTGGGGTCAGAGACATCGGACTTGTCCCTGAGATCAGTCCAACGACTGTATTGGCTCGCTTAAAAAACTCGACCCGCCAACAGTAACACAACTCCCCTTCGAAAATGCCCGGGTCAAGATTATCTTCGAAATGGATGAGCAGTGGTCATTTGCTGGTAGCAGGAAGCAGCAACGCTGGCTGTTTTATGCATGGGAGCCACGTTTCAAGAAGATCATTGCCCATGCGTTCGGCTCCAGAAGCACAGAGACGCTCAAAAAGCTGTTGGAGCGTCTGGCCCGCTTCAAAGTCAGTTTTTACTGCACAGATGACTGGCAGCCATACACATCCTGTTTACCAGAAGATAAACATATCATTGGAAAGTACTTTACTCAGCGGATTGAGCGGCAGAATCTGACCTTGAGAACTTGCTTGAAACGGTTAGCCAGAAGGACTATCTGCTTCTCAAGATCAATAGACATTCATGATAAAGTTATCGGGGAGTTTATCTCCCGAAACCACTATCAACAGTTTTGATACATCACCGTATAAATCAATACGTTATTTTTTATGCCAGGTTCTCTGGTGGCTGGTACTATCTGATGAGCAGGTGAATTAAAGTGATGGGGGAAGCATGAAGTCAGTCGCAATATTCTGTGGTGCCCGGTCTGGTCGTAAGGATGCGTATCAGCAGGCTGCTGAAGCATTGGTGGACTCGCTGTTAGAGCAAGGCATAACTATCGTCTATGGCGGCGGCAATGTTGGCTTGATGGGAGCGATTGCTGATCGTGCTCTTGCCAGTGGTGGCAGGGTGGTTGGCGTTATTCCGCATGCGCTTGTTGATAAGGAACAGGCTCATGAAAATTTGAGTGAGCTGATCCATGTAAATGACATGCATGAGCGTAAACAGAAAATGAGTGAACTTGCTGATGGCTTCATTACCCTGTCGGGTGGTGCTGGCAGCATGGATGAACTCTTTCAGGAAATCGCGCACCGGCAAGTTGGTTACCACGCTAAACCCTGTGCCATTCTGAATACGGCTGGCTATTATGATCACTTGGTAGCGTGGCTGGAAAATGCCGTGAATGAAGGCTTTATTACTCAGTACTGGTATGACCAGCTGGTTATTGACCAGTCCCCCGTTGAACTTGTGAATAGATTGATGGGAACCAGACTATGAAACCTCTGTTGGTTTACCTCCATGGCTTGAACAGTTCCTCCCATTCCCTGAAGGCTATCCAAACGACAGAGTATGTGCAAAATCGTCGGTTGGATGTTGAACTCTGGATACCGGATTTACCAGTCTTTCCATCTGACATCGTTCAGTGTCTGCAGAGCCATCTAAAAAAGTCGATCAACCAGCGGAATATATACATTATCGGAAGTTCACTGGGCGGCTTTCTCGGTACCTGGCTATTGGATTGGCTATTGAAAAATAGGCACCAGCAAAAGGTTCGGCTTGTATTGATCAACCCCGCAGTTGTTCCTCATGAGCGATTTGAGGCATTTCTTGGTCCTCAGAAAAACTACCATACCGGTGCTGATTGGGTCATGACGGAAGAGTACGTTGAACAACTGTTACTTCTGGAGGTAGAACCAGCACCTTCACCTGAAAACACTCTGTTACTGGTTCAGACGGGAGATGAAACGCTGGACTACCGATTGGCTGTGGACAAGTATAAAGAATGCAGAGCCATCGTTCAGGAAGGAGGCAGTCATGCCTTTGATCATTTTGAAGATATTCTCCCAGAAGTCTTCGATTTTCTGACATCCGTTTGAACAAATCCCTGTGCATTCGTTACACTTCCTTCATTAAACGATTTGTCAGCAAGGACTCATGGTAAAGAACGACTACAATGCCGAGGCGATTGAAGTACTCAGTGGCCTCGACCCGGTGCGCAAACGCCCCGGCATGTATACCGATACTACCCGGCCAAACCATCTTGCCCAGGAAATTATCGACAACAGTGTGGATGAGGCGCTGGCAGGTTTTGCCTCCTATATCAAGGTCACTCTGCACAAAGACCAGTCTCTGGAAGTCGTGGATGATGGCCGTGGTATGCCCACTGATATCCACCCGGAACATGGCATCTCTGGTATAGAGCTGATTCTGACCCGGTTGCACGCCGGTGGTAAGTTCTCCAATAAAAATTACCAGTTCTCCGGTGGTTTGCACGGGGTGGGTGTTTCCGTCGTCAATGCGCTCTCCAGCCGGTTGGAAGTAACCGCTCGCCGTGGTGGCGTGGTTTCGTCCATCAGCTTTAAAGATGGCTACAAAGACGAAGACCTGCATGAGTTGGGTACCTGTGGACGTCGTAATACCGGGACAACGGTGCATTTCTGGCCCGACCCCAGTTACTTCGACTCTCCACGTTTTTCAGTTCCCCGGCTGATGCACATTCTCCGTGCCAAGGCAGTACTGTGCCCTGGTCTGCGGGTTGAGTTTAATGACAAGATTTCCGACGACGTTACCGAGTGGTACTACGAAGATGGCTTGAATGATTACCTCAAGAGTGCAACCAGGGGGTTCAGCACACTGCCTGCGGAACCGTTTACTGGCTCACTGAAAGGTGAAAGCGAAGCTGTGGACTGGGCGGTTCAGTGGTTGCCTGAAGGTGGGGAGTTACTCACTGAAAGTTATGTAAACCTGATTCCAACACCTCTCGGTGGTACCCATGTCAATGGTTTGCGAACCGGTTTACTGGAAGCTATTCGAGAGTTCTGTGAATTCCGGAACCTTCTACCCCGAGGTGTTAAGCTCGGTGGTGACGACCTATGGGAAAACTGCGTCTATGTCTTGTCTGCGAAGCTGGCTGACCCACAGTTTTCCGGCCAGACCAAGGAACGTCTTTCTTCAAGAGAGTGTGCCGCTTTTGTTTCTGGTGTGGCAAAAGACGCCTTCAGCCTCTGGTTGAACCAGCATACTGCCGAAGGTGAGTTGCTGGCTGAACTTTGTATCAGCAATGCGCAGAAACGGATGCGCAAAGCCAAAAAGGTTGCCCGCAAAAAAGTCACTCAGGGGCCGGCACTGCCTGGCAAACTGGCGGATTGTTCCAGTCAGGACCTGAACATGACGGAGCTTTTCCTGGTCGAGGGAGATTCGGCTGGTGGTTCAGCAAAACAGGCTCGTGATCGAGAGTATCAGGCAATCATGCCACTGCGGGGTAAAATCCTGAACAGCTGGGAAGTCGACTCTTCTGAAGTACTGGCCTCTCAGGAAATTCACGATATTTCAGTAGCTCTGGGTGTTGATCCGGCTTCAGATGATCTTGGCGGACTGCGGTATGGCAAGATTTGTATTCTGGCCGATGCGGACTCTGATGGCCTGCACATTGCGACCTTACTCTGCGCTTTATTTGTTCAACACTTTCGCCCACTGGTTAAGCAAGGTCATGTTTATGTGGCCATGCCTCCGCTGTATCGGATTGATGTGGCCAAAGAAGTGTTTTATGCCCTGGATGAGGCGGAAAAAGAGGGCATTCTTGAGCGTATCCGTGCCGAGAAAAAGAAAGGAAAAATTAATGTTCAGCGCTTCAAGGGCTTGGGCGAAATGAATCCTCTGCAGCTGCGTGAAACTACGATGTCTGCAGACACTCGTCGTTTGGTCCAGCTAACTCTGGATGACGAGGAAGAAACCACTCAGCGTATGGATATGCTGTTGGCTAAAAAGCGCAGTGGTGATCGAAAGTCTTGGCTGGAGTCTAAAGGGAATCTGGTTGACATAGTTTAGGTATCTGTTTTTTTTTAACAGAAGATTGTCACTTATTAAGTATAGTATGGCACAAACTTAAATTAAAGATTGGCACAAAAGCGACTAAGCTCCTGTAAATAGATGAAATGCTATGAGTCTATTTATAGGGGAAAAAATTCATGACCCCCTTTCTTGAGCAGTATATTGGTTCGAGAAAGCTGAAACTCGGAAAACATCGCTATTGATATGAGCCAATACTTTGCGCAGCAGATTTTTGTATCCTTGCACCTCAGTTTTTGAGGTGCTCATGAGTAAGGTCGACGGTCGTAAAGCTTCCCATGATGTGAAAGAAGCCATCCGTGTTGAGGCTATTCAGAAATGGCTTGATTGAGCAAAGGTTCAGAGTTTATCTAAAGAGTATGCAACAGACTCCTCATGTATTTACCGCTGGATCTTACGTTACCATTCAGGAGGTATGAATGACCTGAAAACTCGCCCGATTGCTCACAGCAAAAATTCAAAATTCACACCTGAGCAATGGATTGTAAGGTTTGATTAATGGCTGAGATAAGCATATGGATGCTGTTTTATTTATACGTCAAAAGGCCTTGAGCTAAGGCCGTTTTATTTTGCCACATTACCCGCAACGTTCAATGCATCCCAGGTACGGGCAAAGGGTGGCGCATAACAGAAGTCCATCATTCCCAGGTCTTCTGTCGTAAGCCCACCTTTAATAGCGGCAACCAGGGCATCGACTCTGAGTACTGCACCTCTTCCACCGGCGATCTGGCCACCCAGCAGTTTTTTGCTGGAGGACTCATAAACCAGCTTCACCAGAATATCAGACTGGCCCGGATAGTAATTGGTGTGATCCTTGTCCTTGATGACGACTGTCTGGTAGTCAATACCCCGCTCTTTGGCGTCCCGCTCGCTTAGCCCAACCCGACCTGCTTCCAGGCTTAGGACTTTGACACAAGCTGCACCGTAAGCACCGGGGAAGTGTTTGTCTAAACCACCCATCACCTCACCGGCCAGACGACCCATTTTATTGGCGTATGTCGCCAGGGGAATCCACACGGGTTTACCCAGCTGTCCATGGATAACCGTGGCGCAGTCACCGGCAGAAAAGATATTGGGGATACTGGTTCTGCCCTGATCATCGATAACAATGGCACCGTTGGCCAGCATATCCAGACCAAGGTCACTGACTAGTCGGGTATTGGGGCGAACGCCGGTACAGAGCACCACCAGGTCTGCCTGATACTGGCCTCTGTCGGTGGTTAATAAAAGCCGGTGGTCGTTATCTTCTTTCAACGATAGAACCGATTCCTGCCAGTGGCATTGAACCCCTGCTTTGTTAAGGGCGTCCATCACCCATTCCGCTACTTCCTGATCGAAAGTGCCGGCCAGTGGGTGTGAAGCGCTTTCAATGATGCGAACATTCTTACCCTGTCGTTCAAGAGCTTCTGCCATTTCAAGACCGATATAGCCGGCACCGATAATGGCAACCTCCCTGATTTCCGGATTAGTAATGGTTTCTTTTAGATAGATACCATCATTCATGGTTTTGACACAGTAAACCCGGCCATCCTTCAATCCTTCCTTAAGGCCGGGAACCGGTGGAATGACGGGCTCGGCCCCGGTCGCAATCAACAGGCGGTCATAAGGCTGTTCAAAGTACTCGCCAGTGGCCAGGTTATGCACATGAACGGTCTGTTCTTCAGTATTGATTTGCGTGACCTGGTGGCGGGTTCGTACATCAATCCCCCTGGCGGCAAACTGCTCGGGAGAAAACTCGGACATCTCACCCGCATCGGAAAAGAAATCACCCACATAATAAGGCAGGCCACAGGCGCCAAAAGAGATCACATCCGATTGTTCAAAGACCATGATGGTAGCATCTTTTGCCACCCGACGGGCTTTGGCAGCGGCACTCATGCCCGCTGCCTCACCACCGATAATCACGATTCTGAGTGGCTCGGATGTCGTGGATTGATTCAGTTCAGGCTCTCGTTTTTCAGAATAAGCAGACATCAGGAAACTGCATCCATATCCAGTTCAAGGGAATCATTGCTGTTGAAGGTTTCCATATTCACCTCTCCCATGGCACGACCACTGACAAAACCGGTGGTAATGGCACCACTGACATTGACGGCAGTACGACCCATATCGATCAATGGTTCAATGGAAATCAACAAACCGGCCAGCTCAACAGGAAGACCCAGGGCAGAGAGAACAATCAGTGCAGCAAAGGTTGCGCCGCCACCTACACCGGCTACGCCGAATGAGCCAATGGCGATAGTAACAATCAGGGTGCCGATAAAGCTCAGGCTGGTTGGGTCAATGCCCACTGTTGGTGCAATCATCACTGCCAGCATGGCCGGATAGATTCCTGCACAGCCATTCTGCCCAATTGTGGTGCCGAAGGACGCAGCAAAGTTGGATATCCCTTCAGAAACACCAAGACGCTGAGTCAGGGTCTGAATGGTCAGTGGCATGGTGCCTGCACTGCTCCGTGAGGTAAAAGCAAAGGTCAGTACCGGCAGGATTTTCTTGATGAACTGGATCGGGCTGGCACCCACCATGGTCACCATGATCAGGTGAGCCACAAAGACCGCAATCAGAGCCGCATAGGATGCGATGACAAAGCGGATCAGTTGCAGAATATCGGTGAAGTTACTGCCTGCCACGACTTTGGTCATCAACGCGAGGATACCGAATGGCGTCAGTCTCAATACCATCGTCACGATACGCATCACGATAGCGTGGGCAACCTCAACGGTTCGTTCAAAGTGACCGGCTATTTCAGGCTGTTTGCGGTGTAGACCCAGTGCAGCGACACCAATGAAGGCTGAGAAAATCACAACGCCGATAATGGATGTGCTGCGGGCTCCGGTCATATCCAGGAATGGATTAGACGGGATCAGGCTGATCAGCATATTGGGAATGGAGAGGTTTTCCACCCGGGTGACAGTGGACAGCAGCTGCTCACCCCTTGCTGCTTCGCGAACCCCGGAAGTAATGGACTCAGCACTCAAACCGAAACCAAGGGCGGAAATAATACCAATGGCTGCCGCGATGGAAACAGTCACCATCAGCAGTGCCAGGATCCAGCCACTGATTTTGCCAAGCGTGCCGGCACCCTTCAGCTTCAGAATGGCTGAAATGACAGAAACCATGACCAGTGGTACAACAATCATCTTCAACAGACCAACATAACCGTTACCGACAATATTGAACCAGCTGATGGACTCAGTCAGGATTTCGGAAGGGTAACCATAAAACAGCTGCAGACAGGCACCGTAACCAACCCCCATACCCAGTGCGATAAAGACCCGCCGGGTGAAAGGCATGTACTGCTTCTGAAAACGGTAGAGGAGGTAGAGTAACCCCACCATAATAAGGATATTGGCCAGTACTGCTAATGACATGGTTCTTAATTCCCTTCCTGTTTTAAAGGTGTTATTTGCTTAGGGCCTGCTTATGGCTGGCACTGAGATATCCTCAACCAATGACTCTATATAAGAGTTTTTCAAGGCTCTGAGTTGAGACGTAAGATCTTTGACTTTAGTTCCGTAAGGTGGCTTTGAGATCAACTACCTGCAGCCGCAGGTCAGTCATTATTCAATAAATCAACGGTGTGCAACAGCATGATAACCCACTGTTTTTTAGAATATTTTTTGTATGACCTATAGTTTTGTGGAATAAGGAACAATGTATCTGAAGAGTTCTGTGGGCAGGTTGATAAGGCCTAAACCCAGTTGTAAAAACAACAGCTTCCAGACACAGGTTGAACATTGTTTCAGTAGTGAGTTCAGAAACTATCCTGAGATATCGAACATTTTCCGGGAAAATGGATCGGTTCATGTTTGTTGACTATCTGCAGACCCTTATCGAAGAAAAGCAGGAGGACGAGTGATGAGTGGGGTACTTTAACATGGGACTAACGAACTATTTGTGAGGGGGAACCATACAACTATCAGTTTGTCGAAATTGAACTATCAATCTAAAAGGTGATAAGCACATGAATTCAGTACCATCAAACACGACCGTGGCAGGTTCAAGAATTAACGAAATAGCTATTGCTTTACGGAAGAAGCTTGAATCTCAGCATGCAGCATTGGGTTTAATGTCATCTTTCAGAGAGGTAAGAGTTCAAAAAGAGCCTCGAGAAGAACATTTAAACCTGAGTTCAAAACGTACACCCAGCGAAGAAAGGTCTGCAACTCCAGAACCTATGGAGAAAAGGCGCAAAGTAACCACACCAGAAAACCCGGTTTCTGGCAGGCAGAGTCCACAGCCTTCAGGATCAGGTCAGGCAGCAAGTTATCCCCTCGAATTTGATCCCTTAGCTAGATTTTATGGCCAAACTCAACAGACTTATGACCAGCAGTACCAGCAGTACCAGCAGTACCAGCAGTACCAGCAGTACCAGCAGTACCAGCAGTACCAGCAGTACCAGCAGTACCAGCAGTACCAGCAGTACCAGCAGTACCAGCAGTCCAGTGAAGCAGCAGCGCCATTAAAAGAAAGAAAAGTTTTTAAATGTGAATGGGAAGGTTGTGGTAAAGGATTTACAAGAAAGGATGTCCTAAAAACACACCAACGGCTTCATACAGGTGAGAAGCCATTTCAATGCCGATCTTGTGATCACACTTCAGTGGCAATATCTAATTTAAATCATCATTTTCAATCAAAACACCCAGAAGAATCTCAAGAAGGCAGAAAGTGGGTGCCTGCTCCCCAGCCAGATTCAAAATCTAGGCCAGCCCATGCTGACCGCTCGACTATAGAATAGGCCTCAACATTAGGTTCAAAAAACATAAGGACATGAGCATGAGCCGAAGCTGCACAGGCTGCAGTTATGGTCAGGCTATTCTCCAGAGCTGAATCCTGATGAACAGGTATGGAATCAACTCAAGGAAAAGCTGGGAAAAACCACTTTAAAGACCAGGGATGATTTCATAGGTTTTGTTCGCAGTCAGATGCGGAGGATTCAAATAATGTCTGAAGTAGTGAAAGGGTTCTTCAGGTTTCATGATACCAGCTACGGTTGCAGACAGTGCAACGTATAATGATTACAAATTAGTAGTTAGACAATTCAATGGGTGTCAAACAACAGATACAAAAAAGCGGCCATATAAAGCCGCTTTTAACCATGCCAGAGGTTACTCAGTAAAGAACTGATCAGCCTTTAACACGGAGGTACACAAACCACTTGCTCAGACCAACCATAACACCACCACCGATGATGTTCCCGATAGTGACAGGCAGCAGGTTCATAAAGATATTGGTCAGGTTAATCATGTCAAAGTCCGCTGCAGTATAACCAATTGCCTGCCAGAACTCAGGCCCCGCCAGAGACTTGATCATGTATCCCATAGGCAGCAGATACATATTGGCTACGGAGTGCTCAAAACCAGCGACAACGAATGCTGCAACCGGAAGAATACAGGCCATCATTTTACCAGCAGCCGTACGCGCACTCAGGGTCATCCAGTAGCACAGGCAGACCAGCAGGTTACAGAGGATACCGAGAATCAGTGCCTGGAAGAATGGATAGCCCAGCTTGGCCTTGGCGATATACATGGAAGAGAGACCTACCTGACCATTGCCGCCTTCCCAGACACCGCCACCAATAATCAACAGGGCAAAGAGAATAGAACCAATAAAGTTGCCAACGTAAACCAGGCTCCAGTTCTTTACGATGTTACGAAACTTCAGTTTGCCCGTTGCTTTCCCCATCAGCAGCAGAGTACTGCTGGTAAACAGTTCTGCACCGCAGAGTACTACGAGCATCAGGCCGGTACTGAACACGATGCCACCGACCAGCTTGGACATACCGTAAGGCATACCTTGAGCACCGGCCATAACCACGGAATAAAACATTCCGGCAATGGCAACAAAGATGCCGGCCATAATCGCCAGGATCACGGTTACTTCAGGATGCTTTTTTGCTTTACCTATTGCCGCCTGCTCAGCCAGCTTTGCCATTTCCGCAGGAGGAACTGCACCATAGTTGGGCATATTTTGAACTTGCATGGGGTTATCCACAGCCAATCGATTTTGGCGCTAAGTCTATCAGTGAGAGGAATCAGGTATCAGAGTGGTAAATTCAGCAGGTATTGTGAAAAATACCTAGTACAGTGCAGCCTTGAGCTAATGAAAAAGAAACTGACTTCATAAAAAGTGATCAGTGAACAAAAATTGTGCATTAAAAAATAGATGGAGCCTGGGAAAAAGAATAGTTGATTATTGTGATCGATATAGGGAGGATAAAGAAAATCGTCTTATAAAAAATGCTATTCAATATCTACTGGCATAGAACATACCGTTTTCCGGTTCTCCATATAAATGGAGAGAATGATGGAGGAAAGGGTGCAATGAATGGTCATCTGTTTATCGTTGCCTTAGGAGTAACCGTTCTGAGCACGGCTCAGGCAAACGACCATGTCAGTATGATAGAGTCAATGGACCAGATTTCCGAAGTTTATTCCTCCGTTAAAGATCATACCTCTGCCATTGAACTGAGCAACCAATCTCTAAACCCGGCTGATAATACTAAAGGCCTTCGCATTGATTATCAGCCATTTGACAGTAACTTCAGCATGTCTGCGGGCAGCTTTCATAACTCTTCTAAAGACTCGCAGACCGCACGCTATAATAACAAGACATACCTTGGTGTCGGCTGGAAGAAAATGGTTGATCAGGCACGGCTGGATGTGAGGGTCGACGTTGGTGCTGTTTATGAAAATAACGAGGGGCACAACCTTGTAGCCCCCTCAGTCAATAGTTTGAAGTCCATCTCAAGAAATAATTTCGATGAAACAGAAACTGCACGCTGGCAACCCGTTATCAGCTTTGGTGTTTCCTACCGTTTTTAAGGCTTGGTCTTCATTGGTTTCAGGGCAGCCGTTTTCTTTTCTTCTGATTTACCAGCAGTGACTGCGTTAATGTGCATCCCTTTCAAAACATTCAGAGCCTGGTTTAACTGGTAATCTTGAGCCAGCATATTCGCTATTTCTTTTTCTGCCTTCCCGGCATTTGAGCTGACCTCTGACTGTTTCTGACTTAATGGCCCCAGGTCTTCTTTATTGCCATTCCTCAGATGTCTCTGAAGATCTGCTTCTTTATATTGCTGAGGTGCATCAATCGGCGTTACCTTAGCCCGATGTACCACAATGTCGGGTTTGATACCTTCCGCCTGAATCGAGCGCCCGTTAGGCGTGTAGTAAAGCGCCGTCGTCAGCTTCAAACCTTTTGCAGAATCGACACTTAAGGGTAATACCGTTTGTACCGACCCCTTACCAAAAGACTCGGTTCCCATCAAAACTGCACGATTATGATCCTGCAAAGCACCGGCAACAATTTCTGAAGCTGAGGCTGAGCCACCATTGATTAAGACAACCAGTGGAATACCCTTTGAAGGGTTATCAGCGGTAGCGTTAAACCTCAACTCAGAGTTTGGGATACGCCCTTCGGTGTAAACAATCAAGCCTTCGCTGATGAAGGCATCGGTAACACCAACTGCGGCCTGAAGAACACCACCAGGGTTGTTACGAAGGTCAAGAACCAGACCATGGAGTTTGCCGTCTTTCTGCTCCTTTTTCAGCCCGTTCAACGTGTCCACCAGCTCTTTGCCGGTATCCGCCTGAAATTGGCTGATACGAATATAGCCATAGCCGGGTTCAAGATTTTTCGCCTTGACGCTTTGAACCTTGATAACCGCCCTCTCCAGTGAAATCTCAAGAGGCTTTTCCTCACCATCACGAACAACCGTCAGCTTGATAAGAGTTCCGGCCTTACCGCGCATCTTGTCGACAGACTCACCCAGGCTCATCCCCTTAACAGAGACATCATCCAGTTTGATAATCAGATCTCCTGCCTGGACACCTGCTTTTGATGCCGGGGTATCATCAATGGGACTGACCACCTTGATAAAACCATCCTCCATGCCCACTTCAATACCAAGTCCACCAAACTCTCCTGACGTATTTTCTTCCAGCTCCTTGAAATCATCGGGTTTCAAATAGGCAGAGTGAGGGTCAAGACCACTCAGCATCCCCTGAATGGCGTTTTCGAGTAGCGTCCTGTCATCCACTTCATCAACATAGGCCTTTTTAATGCGCTCCATCACTTCTGTAAAAGCCCGAAGCTCATCAAGAGGGAGTCTGCTTTTCAATTCCTCGGATTCCAACTCAACCGGTATCTGGCTGGCATTTCCGGAAACAGGGATCTCAAGAGCCTGTGGCTCCTGACCGACAGTATCAGCCCAGCCATTCAGTGCCAGGCTGGTAGCCAGTGCTAAAGATGATGCCTTGAAAAGCCGGTTGAGGTTAAAAATCAAATTCATGAATGCTCCCGAGCATTTATAAAAATCAGTGAAGTATAGGAATTACTTATCGGTATCACCGATTGAAACTACACTGATTACTCAGGCAGGCTGCTACCGGCCAAGCCATAGAGATGGATTTTGGGGCTTACCATTATGGCGGACTTCAAAATAAACGCCTTCTTTCAGCTGCCCGCCACTCTGACCACTTAATGCCAGCGGTTCACCTGCCAGAACGGTATCCCCCTCCTGCTTGAGAATGGAATCATTATGAGCGTACAACGTCAGAAAGTTATCCCCATGATCAATGATAGCCAGCAGGCCGTAACTGCTTAACCAGTCAGCAAAAATAACCCGGCCATCATGTACTGCATTTACCGTTGTTCCAGATTTTGCGGCAATAAACATGCCCTGCCAACGCATACGGGTTTCGGGGTTCTGATCGTTGAATTTGAACAGAACCCTGCCATCCACCGGCCACAGAAGCTTGCCTTTGCGGGTCTTGAAGGACTGGCTGTTACTAAGCTGCCGACTGATGATACTGGCAAGTACCTTATCCAGTTTCTCCCGTTCCTGCTCCAACTGCTTAAGCTCCTTCCCCCCTTTGCGATAGCGATTCGCCAAATCCTTCAATAGCTTTTTACGTTCAGATTGCTGTTTGACCAGTGTTTGCTTTTTCTGATCAATCAATGCCTTTTCCTGATTAAGTCGGGTAATCAGCATTTGCTGAGAGCTTTCCACAGACTTTAGTTCCGCAACCGTTATCTCATACTCTCGAATGGATTGAAGCTGTGCCTTCTGAAAATAGTCAAGATAAACCAGTTGCCGGGAGACACTCTCCGGATCCTCCTGATTCAGCAATAACTTGATACGACTATCACCCAGACTCTTGTAGAGAGATTGCAGACTCTGTACAACCTGTTCTTTCTGCTGCTCACTCTTTGCCGTCAGTTGTTTCTGACGGCTCTGGAGCTTTTTTATTTCGCCCTGCCCCTCCTTAAGGCGAGCTTCCAGAGAACTGATATCACTGTTCAGTTGATGGATAGCTTTATCATTAGTCTGAACCTGGTTCTGGGCTGAAGTTCGTTCAGAATTGAGAGACTCCAGCAGCTCCTTCACATGCTGAATGTCACTCTCAATGGCTTTAATTTCTGCTTCGGCCACAGCCTGCTCATTACTCATTCCCTGCTGGGGAATAATGGATAATGCGGCAATCAACAGCGCTGAGAACATCCTTTTATTTCTGCCCTTTCTATGGAGCAGCGAATTGAAAAACGTCATGGAAAAAATCTTTGGCTATCGGCGAAAAACGTTATCAGTATGCCTGCAATTAAAGTCCAGATATAGATGAAGGGAAAGAAGACACTCAACCCGGTGAGTTGAGTGTCATGAGGCGTTATTGCCTGGCTTCTGCAACCAAAGCTTTCTGGATATTGCCCGGAACCTGTTCATAGCGACTGAATGTCATGGAAAATTCACCTTCACCAGAGGTCATGAACTTCAGGGCGCTACTGTATTCCATAACACAGGCCAGCGGAGCCTCTGCTTCAATACAGACTTCATCGCCTTCTCTGGACTCTGACCCAGTAATCATACCTCGGTCCGCAGAGAGATGACCGGTAATATCCCCCACGCTCCATACCGGCGCCGTCGGCTATGTTTCCCTTAAGGGTTGATGGGTCTAAACTGTCGTAAACCCCTGTAATGATATTCGAGCATGAACGACTTGGTTTTACAGCCTTGATTCTGGCAGAGGTAGCGCTGATCACCTTTGCGCCCTTTGCCATGTCGACCAACGAAAGGGAGGTTGCAGTCTGGGCACTTAAATAAGACACGTCATAAGACGTATATGGGGAGTGCAGAGAATTTTTCAGTATGGAAATTTGCTTACCCACACATTTTACCCACTACCCAATATTCATCCTTGGCATCATTTTCCTTGATTTCAACTATAAACAAAAAATCAATTCCAAAAACAATTTACAAAAATCGCAGTTAAAAATAAAAATTTAAACTGAACTGAACTGAACTGAACTGAACTGAACTGAACTGAACTGAACTGAACTGACCCAAATTTGTCCCAGTACCGGTTCATTTGAAATCCGAGCATACAAAATGCAAACTAACCTACAGCCGTCATCTTCCAATCATCATGTTGTCCCTATAGATAGATCAATAGGAAAAGCCGGAGATGATCATAAAGATGCAATCAGCTTATTATCCTCAGCTTTAGAGCATAGACATTACGGACGTTTGAGAAGTTTATTTCTGAAATTAATAAAGCATCGCCAGTGTAACTTCTGATCTGGCCAATTCTCTTGTATTACCGACTCTACAAGCAGTCTATGCTGCTCTGGGTTTCGAGCTTAATGTTCG
>OODV01000058.1 GCA_900299555.1 uncultured Endozoicomonas sp. | reverse complement strand
GACGGTTTGAGGTATTGCCTTGTCACGTATCAATCTCATTGAAACGATGTACTAGAAGGTTGTTAGTAAAAGCAGAAACCAACCCATAATACCATCTACTGACGTCTATTTTAGATGTGTCGGTATTATTAGAGAGCACGGTTTTTACAACAATTCACTAATTTTCGGGCGGCTATAACGGGATGTTATGCTGCTGAATCAGGTAAAGATTATTTGTTGTTTTTTGATAAAGCATTGAGCTAGAAAAAATTTAAGTTTCGAAGTTCGGAGCAGCTTACTTAACATTTATTTTTGCCTATAAGAGCACTCTGATTGACCCGTTTTCCTGAAACGGGCTAAGGTGAAGTTTTGAAGCTGTTCTTACCTGATGAAGGTTAATCCAGGGAGGATTAATGCCTTACACATCTGCCTTCAAGCTGCTGCTCATTGTTTGTATAGTGCTGACCTTTTCTTCGGTAAAGGCTGATACACCCATTACACCTGAGATTGATGAACCACTCTATAAGCCTTTTATTGAGCGCTATATCCTCGATGAGCTGAAGATGCTTCGTCAGGATCAGCAGGCAATGCGGAGAGAGCTGACCGACAAAGTGGCGGAGGCCAGGCTGGATGCCTCGGATAGAGCTGTTCGCTATACAACGGATACCGTCAATAATATCTTTTTTATCATCACTGCGGCGGCATCTATTCTGGTGTTGCTGGGGTGGCGCTCTTTACGTGAAGTCCGTGAAACCATAAAGGATCAGGTTGAAAGCCAGGTTTCCACGATGACGCTGGAGTATGAAAAAAGATTGAATGAACTTGAGAATAAACTGGTCATACGATCTGAACAGATTATTTCTGCCCAGGAAAAAATCTCACAAACCAATCAGGTTCATTCACTATGGATGCGTGCGGGTCTTGAGACTAACCTCCATGAGCAGATCAACATCTATGACCAGATTCTGGACGTCAATCCGAATGATGTAGAAGCACTGACTTATAAGGCCGACTCTTTACTGGATCTTGGTGAGGCTCGCTGGGCATTATCATTGTCCAATCAGGCGATTGATCATGATCAGGAATATGCACTTGCCTATTGGCAGCGAGCTTGTGCTGAGGCAGCACTGGGGCAGCATGATGAAGCGGTACGAGACCTTGAAACCGCCATACTGCAATCACCCGCGTTGAAAGATGAAGTAGCCAATGAGACGGCTTTTGAAGTTCTGCATGACTATTTATCGTTTAAGAAGTTGTTACAGCCGGATATGCAGGATGATTAGTCCAGTTAAAATTAGTTAATATCCTTTTCTCCAAAAACTGAAGCATTCCCTTTCCCTTGAGCTGATCATTATCAGCTCTTGTTTTATCTGTTCCTGAAGAATGATTGTATGAAGTAGATCTATTTCTACAAGATGCAAACTATATGAATCTTTTCATATTTTAATGAGCTTACTTTGTAAGCAAAATATTTGAGTAAATTGCTTTATTATTTATGAGGCGTTTAAAGGATATGTATTTAGTATGGTCAAACTGGGCCTCTTGGCAGACCGGGATTAAACCAGAAGCGGGTGTTACCGGAACTGGCAGCAGTAAAGAGAACTGTGGTGGTAAAGATAATGCTTAAGTGAGGGTAACGTTGAAAAAGCAGCCCTCTGATGGAGGCCGTTATCAGGATACCATGACCTTGACAGTTACCCCGTCGTAAGTAGCTCCCTGATCATCTATCAGGGAGCTCTTATCGAGCAGCAAATGGCTGGTAATTAGAGAGAGAACTTCTGTGTTTCCTCAAACTCGCCATCAAACAGGCCATATTGGATGAATCCCTTACCTTTAGCTGCACCTTCCGGCAAAGGCATTTCCCAGCTTTCACCCGCATAGATACGGGTACCGTCGCTTAGATCAGTACAGCTTTCTTCTTTGCTGCTGGTGCAATATTTTCCATTGCGAAGCACCACATTGATGTTGCCACTGTTAGTAAACGTCATTTTTCCATTATTCAGCTTACCGGCTACTTTGTATTCTGGATTCTGAGGGCGGACAAAAACCAGAGCCTGATAGGCCACCAGCAGCTTAATTGCAGTTTTCTTAGCCTCCAGATCACCCACCACTGGCCGGAAGGTTACCCGATAAACCAGTTCTTTCTCTTTAGGGGTTTCCAGACTCACCAGGCGCACGGTTTTACGACCACTGGGTGGAATAATGGCTTTTCCTGGCGTAGCCAGTAATTTGATTTCGTTGGGATCTGTGATCCGAATACGCTCTTCTTTCTCTGTACCCGGATTGACTACCTTGTAGACCTCGGTTTGAAGGTAAAGGTTTTCTTTATCCGGGTTGGAGACCACAACATCCTGCCGCGGCAGCTGGTCTGGCTTGAAGTAGACGATCATACGATCAAGAGACATGGTTGCCAGCGCTTGTGAGCTGGCGATAAGAGTCGCCAGCAGGCAGGCTCCACTGGCAATGCGTTTCATGAACATATAATGGTAATTCCGGTTTGCCCTGGACCAAATCACTGAGTTGCTATTGAGCGCTTGAGACGACAGGGGATGAACACTGTTTCCCCTATTCTATTGTCCAGAGAAATAATCTCAAATGGGTTTTTCTGTCAGTATATCCAAAACCCACTGATTACTCTGCATGAATCACTCTGCATGAATTAGAAGGGTCGCTGGCTGCTTTGAACCCTGAAAACCCGCTAACGGCTGGGCAATCAATTTTCGGGTACTGTTGCGACAGTCTTTTTCAACGCCAAATGCCGCTGATGGCCGTTCAGTAATCCAGGTTTCCCGTTCAGGCTCAGTCACTTTCAGATCAACACCCCGGGTGCCATTGGCTGCAAGGCTGAACTGGGAGAGGCCACGACCTGATATACAAAGGGATACCGGGCGGTCAAAGCTCAGAGTTTTCGTTGGGATAATCACCGGATTACCTTCTTCATCGGTTGCGCTTTCATCCACAATGGCAACCTGCGACTGCAAAGAAGGGTATACAACCAGCGTGATTGAAAATGAGCCTGTAGAGGTATTTCCCAGCTTTCCCTGGGTGGCTGCCTGAGCTTCTGTCAACGAAGTGACGGCAAAGATACCGGATAGAAATAGTGCGCCAATTCCCTGACGAAAAGATAGAGTCCGTTCCATGATGTTACTGCCTTACTGCTACATCCTGTTTTCAGTATAGGCAGTGTGCAACGGATAACGTTTACCTTACGTCTTGGCAGATTTCCTTACATCGGGAGTAAGCTTCTGGTTTACCCATAAAAAATTAAAGGATCAAGTCTTCTTCTTCCAGAGACTCTGAAGGCTCCAGATTCAGTTCCTTGATTTTGCGGGTCAGTGTATTTCGTCCCCAACCCAGTAGCTCTGCAGCATCCTTCTTTCGTCCGCCGGTATAAGCCAGTGCTGACTCAATAACAATCGTTTCAAAGGCTGGCACAGCCTGATCCAGAATACCAACACGACCTGCGGCCAGCTCTCGATCACACCATTGCCGGAATAGCTGCTCCCAGCTACCGTAGCCAGCGATCGAGCCTTGATCACGGTCATCCTTCACCATTAGCTCTGGAGGCAGATCAGAAACCAGCACTTCCCGACCAGAAGCCATCACCGTCAGCCAACGGCAGGTGTTCTCCAACTGACGAACATTTCCGGGCCAGTCCAGAGAGCTGATATAGCTTGCTGTTTCTGGATGAAGAATTTTAGGCTCCACTTCCAGTTCTTTACCGGCCTTGTCCAGGAAAAAGCGTGCCAGCCTCGGAATATCTTCCCGCCGATCACTTAACCTCGGCAGGTGTACCCGGATAACGTTAAGGCGATGAAAGAGATCTTCACGAAACTTACCCTCTTCCACCAGCTTTTCCAGGTTCTGATGGGTTGCGGCAATGATTCGAACATCCGCCTTCACCGGTGTATGCCCACCCACTCGGTAGAATTCACCATCGGCCAGAACTCGCAACAAACGGGTCTGGGTATCGGCCGGCATATCACCTATTTCGTCCAGAAACAGAGTACCACCACCAGCCTGCTCAAAACGCCCACGACGCAGTCCACCAGCACCGGTAAATGCGCCTTTTTCATGGCCAAACAGTTCTGATTCAATCAGATCCCTGGGAATAGCCGCCATATTCAGTGCAATAAACGATCGCTCTGCCCGTGGGCTATGACGATGCAATGCTCTGGCCACCAGCTCCTTACCCGTTCCTGACTCCCCATTAATCAACACGGTAATATTGGAGTGTGAGAGCCGACCAATCGCCCGGAAAACTTCCTGCATGGCCGGTGCTTCGCCAATGATTTCCGTCGCCTGAACCTCTTCCGGAATGGGTGCTTCAGCCAGTTGCTGTTGTCGATGCTCCTGACCGCGCTTTACCAGGGCAACCGCTTCATCAATGTCAAAAGGTTTTGGCAGGTATTCAAAAGCACCGCTCTGATAGGAAGACACCGCGCTGTCGAGGTCGGAATGAGCAGTCATGATAATGACCGGCACATCCGGCTTTAACTCATGAACCGCTTTCAGTAATTCCAGACCATTCATGCCCGGCATCCGGACATCACTGATCAATACTTCCGGTTCGCTGTGCTCCAATGCAGCCAGTACTTTTTCTGGTGCATCAAACGATTGTGTTTCGATGCATTCTGAATTCAGGGCCCGCTCCAGAACCCACCGTATCGCCTGGTCATCATCCACGATCCAGACTTTAGAATTCAAACTCATACTTCACTCCTGTGATGTTTCCATCGAAAGCGACCCATTAGAAAGGGGCAAATAGACATGGAATATGGTTTCGCCAGACTTGCTTTCACACTCAACCAGTCCCTGATGTAAGCTGATTATTGACTGAGCCATCGGTAACCCAAGCCCGGTCCCGTCGGCACGACCACTGATCATGGGGTAGAAGATGTTCTCAATCAGCTCTGGAGGAATACCTGGCCCGTTATCAATAATGGATAAGTGGCAAACCAGCCGCCGTCGCTGTGTGCCAATCGTAAACTGTCGTGCAATACGGGTACGAAGGGTAATCAAACCCTCAGAACGGGGCATGGCCTGATCAATAGCCTGCATGGCATTACGCACCAGATTCAGAATAGCCTGAATCATGCGCTCAAAATCACCCGGAATATCAGGAATGCTTGGGTCGTAATCCCGTTTGAGCCTGAGCTCTCCACCGGTTTCTGCATTGATCAGCTGCATGACTCTTTCAAGCACTTCATGAATATTCAGGGCTTCCATCTTCGGTGGCTGAAGTGGGCCCAGCATTTGATCCACCAGATCCCGCAGTCGATCAGCCTCTTGAATAATAATCTCAGTGAATTCTTTCAGACCTTTATCGTCCAGCTCTCTGGCCAAAAGCTGCGCAGCACCACGAATGCCACCCAGGGGGTTTTTTACTTCGTGGGCCAGACCACGCACCAGTATTCTGGAGGTTTCCTGCTTGGCTATTAACGACTCTTCACGTGTAATCTTCTGAACCCGGTCACGTGGATTAATCTCCAGCAATAGCTTTGCATCACCACAGTCGATAGGAGAGATACTGTAATCCACATTAACCATCTCACCATTGATGGGAAAGTCTGTCTCTCGTCGGGTAAATTGTTGATACTGACTCAAACTTCGATCAAGGTCTGTCCTTAAGAGCTCCTCACTGATTAAAGAGACAATTGACAGATTCATGATCCTTTTCAAACTGGTATCCAGCAACGTTTCTGCCGCCGGGTTCAGAGTCAATACTCTGAAATCCTGATCGAGTACGATGATGGCCGTATTTAGGTTATCCAGAATTATGTTTTGCATCGTTCCTGCTTCAGGGACTATCTCAACTAAAGAGTCGGGCATAAGCGGTATCATGGTCAGTGTTTGTTATTTTTGTGCATTCTGAATGAACGTTGGCATTGGCTATCGTCAATGCAAAAATCAAACCACACTTTACGGGAAGTGAAGATACTGTGAGTAACCAGGCTGTTCAGCCACTATTGGCATTCCTTCAGGCTTCTTGGAGAACAGCATTCTCCTCTACCATATAGCGCCCTTTAAAAATCATCAGACTGTAATGCACCATAATAGTGCCAACAGGAAATCAGAGCATCCATTTTATCGTTCAATCAGAAACTGGTGAAAAACAGTTGTTCGTGAGAGAGCAAAAACATCAACAATATCAACCAGTGACCGCGCCCTATTTTGGTGCAATCGCCAAATGAAAAGAATGGCCATTTCAGGACGTTCTTAGTTAACCGATTAAGACGCCCTTCAGGGTGAAGGCGGGTTGATAGAAACAGCAGGCTGGTAAACAGTACGATGTACGTGAACCGTACTACTTGAAGACTGAACGACTTTTCTTCGGTTATCGATGATTTCTACCGTCAGAGTATGGGTTCCACGATCCACATTAGTCAGGTCGAAGCTGAGCTTTCGTTTTGACTCCCCAACCACATCACCATCCAGTAAAAGGCGAATTCTGTGGCCTGAGATAATCCTTGGTTCGGTCACCACTTTTACTGTGAAGTTACCCTGATCTCTTACTGTGGAGTCATTCGCAGGCTCAATAATTTCAAGGCGGGAATACAGATTATTACTTTCACCTTCCTCTCCCTGCGGAGAAGAACCTGATTTTCTGCCTGAAGTTGGAGACATCGGGGTGATCGGACGGAGTTGAACTTCTTCACTGGGCTCATCAACCGGACGAGTATCCGTGAAGATGACATTCCCATCTTTATCTACCGTTTTGTAGATGGCTGCCAAAGCCAGATCGGTAACAACTAAAGGCAGAATAACCACCATGAAAGACTGAACCATTGCCTTTTTTATATTCATGCGCCTCTTGCTCCGGACAAAATCTTATACAGGCTTATATCGCATTTATTTGTTGTTAGCTTGATAGCAGCGAACCATATTGAACAGGAAAAGAAGCTACTGGCAATTGCTCCCGGCATTGCCAGCATACCATCCATCCATGGATATATACTGGCAATTGCTCCCCGGTAACCGCTCCTGCGTTACTCTATCTCCTGCATCCATGCAGTCCTGCATTGCCAGCATACAGCCCATCCATGGGCATAAAAAAGCCAGAGTAAAAACTCTGGCTCGGGGATTAAATCAAAACTGCATTTTCTGAAATATTTTATACAGATATTTTAGACTGAGTAGTACAGGTCAAACTCTACAGGGTGAGTGGTCTGGCTGACAGCGATACACTCTTCCTTCTTAAGTTCGATGTAAGCATCGATCATGTCGTCAGTGAATACACCACCGGCAGTCAGGAACTCGCGATCAGTATCCAGAGCAGCCAGGGCTTCTTCGAAGCTTTCGCAAACAGTTGGAATTTCAGCTGCTTCTTCTGGTGGCAGGTCGTAGAGATCCTTATCAGCAGCATCGCCAGGGTGGATCTTGTTCTTGATACCGTCCAGGCCAGCCATCATTAGCGCAGCAAAAGCCAGGTATGGGTTAGCCGTTGGGTCAGGGAAGCGTACTTCGACACGACGAGCCTTAGGGCTGTTCACATAAGGAATACGAATGGAAGCAGAACGGTTGCGGGCAGAGTATGCCAGCATAACAGGTGCTTCAAAGCCTGGAATCAGACGCTTGTAGGAGTTTGTAGAAGCATTGGCAAAAGCATTGATCGCCTTGGCATGCTTGATCACACCACCAATGTAGTACAGTGCTTCTTCAGACAGTCCAGCATACCCATCACCAGCGAACAGGTTTTCACCATTCTTGGACAGAGACATATGCACGTGCATGCCTGAACCATTGTCACCTACCAGAGGCTTAGGCATAAAGGTTGCCGTCTTGCCATAGGCATGGGCAACGTTATGAACCGCATATTTCAGAACCTGAACTTCGTCAGCTTTCTTCACCAGCGTGTTAAATTTAACACCGATTTCACACTGACCAGCAGTGCCTACTTCATGGTGATGTACTTCAACTTCCAGACCCTGCGCTTCCATGGCATCACACATGGCAGCACGAAGATCGTGCAGAGAGTCTACTGGAGGAACCGGGAAGTAACCGCCTTTAATCTTTGGACGGTGACCGGTGTTGCCACCTTCAAACTTGGCATTGGAAGACCAGGCCGCTTCTTCAGAGTTCACTTCGTAAGAAGCGCCGGAAATATTAACACTCCACTTAACGTCATCAAAGACAAAGAACTCTGGCTCAGGACCAAAGAAAGCAGTGTCCGCAATACCGGTGGACTTAAGGTACTCTTCAGCACGTTTGGCAACGGAACGTGGATCACGCTCGTAACCCTGCATGGTAGAAGGCTCTACGATGTCACAACGAATGTTAAGGGTTGATGCTTCAGTAAATGGATCGATGGTAGACGTGCTGTCGTCTGGCATCAGAATCATGTCGGATTCGTTAATGCCTTTCCAGCCAGCGATGGAGGAACCGTCAAACATCTTGCCAACTTCGAAGAATTCTTCATCCAGTTCGCTGACAGGAATTGATACATGCTGCTCTTTACCTTTAGTGTCGGTAAAACGCATATCAACCCACTTAACATCATGTTCCTTAATCAGGCTAAGAGTCTTCGACATTTATTATTTCCTCCAGAGGACAAACACCGCGCTGGTGACGAACACTTTCGGATCAGGCGGTCTACTGATCAATCCCTTTGCTCCAGGCTCTCTACTAAGCGGGAAGAGAGTGAGTAGTGAGCAAAAGAAATATACTTGCTGTTTGCGATAGCAATAGCTATGCCACATTTTGCAGCTTTATCAGGGTCAATCTGGCAGATGTGGTGCTTTTAATAAAAAAGATCTGATCTTAAGTGCAATAAGCAGTGACTACATCTAAAAAAAGATATTTTACAGCTAAATCAACCACATACATTTTAACCAGATCCCTTATCCCAACACAGGCAATACTGTTAATCTGGCTCCCTACACACCAACGTCAAGTAGTGTATAAGTTAACACCAAACCAAAAAGCACCATATCGGTGCAATCAGCAAACTTTAAGCACCAATATAGTGCATCTTGTCTATTGTTTTCCCTGATAAATGGCATCGCACAGTGTACTCGCTTTAAAAATCGATTGCAGTTGTACTTACACCAATAAGTGATAACACACTAAAAAACCAGATGCTCCAGGAGTAACAAAACCTGAAGGCGAGGCTGTTGCAAGCGCAGTCCTTTTGCAACAGACAGCGGGTGTTTTGAAACAATCAAGATTCGGTATAATGCCCACCAAATTCATTTATCGTGACATCCATACCTCCCGCCCGGACTGTCCAGCCCACAAGGTCCTCTGACTCATGAAGTTCATCATTAAGCTGTTCCCGGAAATCACTATCAAAAGTGCTCCGGTTCGAAAACGCTTTATTAAAATGCTGCGACGAAATATTCGCACCATTCTCAAACGCGTGGATGAGAATATTGATGTCTCGGGTGTATGGGATCATGTTGAAGTCACGACCAGCAGCAATGATGAGATACTGGTTGCCGAGGTGAGTGACCTGTTAAGCCACATTCCAGGGATTGCCTATTGGCTAAAGGTTGCAGAACACAAGCTGATCAGCCTGGATGATATTCTGGAAAAAGCATTGGAAGCCCATTCAGAAGTACTGGCAGGTAAAACATTCTGCGTCCGTTGTAACCGAGTCGGCAAGCACGAGTTCCAATCAATTGAAGTGGAGCGCTTTGTTGGGGGCGGCCTTAATCAGCAGACAGAAGCCAGTGGGGTTAGCCTGAAAAACCCTGAGGTTACCGTCCGTATTGATATCAAGAATGACCGATACTTTATGACCCAAAAGCGGGGAGAAGGCTTGGGTGGCTATCCACTGGGGTCTCAGGAACCGGTTCTTTCTCTGATTTCCGGTGGCTTTGACTCTACCGTTTCCAGTTTCCTCACTATGAAACGAGGCATTCGTACCCATTTCTGTTTCTTCAACCTGGGTGGGCATGCCCACGAGCTGGCAGTAAAAGAAGTCGCTTTTTACCTGTGGAACCGGTTCGGTGCCTCACACCGGGTTAAATTCGTCACTGTACCTTTTGAAGGCGTTGTAGAAGAAATTCTGACCAAGGTGGATAACTCTCAGATGGGGGTTATTCTGAAGCGGATGATGCTCAGGGCCGCCACCAAAGTGGCAGACGAGATGGAAATGGCCGCGCTGGTCACCGGTGAAGCCATTGGGCAGGTTTCCAGTCAGACCCTGCCCAACCTGGCAGTCATCGACTCTGTCACTGATGCACTGGTGCTGCGCCCTCTGATCACCATGGATAAACAAGCCATTGTTGATCTTTCCATAAAAATTGGCACGGAAGAGTTCGTCCGTAACATTCCGGAATACTGCGCGGTTATCTCCAAAAACCCGACAACCCGGGCGAAAGAAGATAAAGTTGCAGCAGAAGAAACCCGATTCAATTTTGAAGTGCTGGAAGAGGCCATTAACAGCCGGAGAATGGTCTCTATCCATGACATCATTGCCGATGATTTAACCAGAGAAGAAATTGAAGTTGTCAGTGAGGTTCATCAGGGTGAAGTGATTGTCGATATTCGTCACCCTACCGAGGAAGAAATCAAGCCTTTCTCCATGCCAGGACGAGAGGTAATGAGAATCCCATTCTATCAGCTACGGACCCGTTTCGCTGAGCTGGACAAGAGTCGCCACTACCTGCTCTACTGCGAAAAAGGGGTAATGAGTCAGCTGCATGCCATGCATCTTCGGGAAGAAGGGCATGAAAATGTCGGAGTATTCAACCCGGAACCAAAGCAGTAATTTTTTCACCACAGGGGCACTGAGACAGAGAGCTTTCTCAACCAAAATTTGTCTTTGTAATGGGATGGTTCGCCCCACCTAAACGGCTTCGATGAGCCAGACTGGC
>OODV01000221.1 GCA_900299555.1 uncultured Endozoicomonas sp. | reverse complement strand
GTTTATGCTCTCGCCAGTGGGCAGTTATACAGTAGTTAGAAAAGGCAATTGGTATTACATCCCTATGTCGGCTATGGCTGCTTTACTGCTGGTGGTTGCCTGGAACATGAGTGAGGCACCTAAAGCCATTCATCTTCTGAAAACCGCGCCACGCAGTGATGTTCTGGTATTTCTGGTCTGCTTTTTCCTGACAGTGGTCTTCGATATGGTGATTGCCATCAGTGTTGGCGTCGTTCTGGCTACACTACTGTTTATGAAAGAAGTGGCGGAAATGATTCAGGTCAGAGATATCAAGGATGATCAGCGCTATGTGAACAAAGCACTTGATGAAGATGTTGCGGTATTGCGAATTGAAGGTCCTCTGTTTTTTGCTGCCGCTGATCATGTGTTTGGCGAGATCAGTCGTTTAAGTCAGAATAAAAGTACGATTATTTTGCAAATGGAGAATGTCTACTTGCTGGATGCTGGTGGCCTTTCAGCACTGATCCGTTTAATTGGACAGTGCAAGATGAGTAATACCCGGCTATTTATCAGCGAACTACAGTTCCAGCCATTAAAAACATTGGCGAGGGCAGGTGTGGAGCCCATCGAACAGGTTGTGAAGTTTTTTCCTTCACTGAAAGATGCTTTACGGGAAAGTTGAAGTCAGGTATCAATTACGCAAAATAAAAAGGCATCCTGATGGATGCCTTTTTTAGAAGAGAAGTTATCAGGCCTTTGCTTTGGGTGAATACATGGCTTCAATCTCTTTCTTAAAGCGCTTCATAATGATCTTGCGACGCAATTTCAGTGTTGGAGTGATCTCACCCAGCTCGATTGAAAATTCCTTGGGCAGTAGGGTGAATTTTTTTACCTGCTCAAACTTTGCGAGCCCTTCCTGCACCTTAACCACACGCTCATGAATCAATTCCTGAATACTGCTGTGTTGAATCAGTTCCTTGTGATTCTGGTATTTCAGATTAAGGGCTTTAGCGTGTTCCTCAAGAGCCTCGAAAGCAGGCACAATCAATGCTGTTACATAGTTTCTGGCATCGGCAACAATGGCAATCTGCTCAATAAAGCGATCTTTGGTTATCGTGCCTTCAATATACTGTGGCGCGATGTATTTGCCGTTTGACGTTTTCATCAATTCCTTGATGCGTTCGGTCATTCTCAGAGCACCGTTTTCATCAACCAGACCTGCATCGCCGGTATGCAGCCAGCCATCGGCAGTGAAGGTTTTGGCGGTTTCTTCAGGTTTTTTGTAATAGCCGCGCATTACTGTGTCGCCTTTAACCTGAATTTCGCCTTCATCACCGATACGAACCTGGATGCCTGGCAATGGAATGCCGCAGGAGCCAAATTCAAACTCGGTATCACGGAAGCAGGTGACGGTTGCTACGGTCTCGGTCATACCGTAACCCACTTTCACATCCACCCCAATAGCATGGAAAAAGCGGTTGATATCATCATCCAGACGAGCACCACCACAGGGCATAAAGCGAATGCGGCCACCCAATCCCTCTCGAATTTTGCTAAAGACCATTTTGTCCGCAATATTGTTGAGTTTCTGGAGGTAAGTCGGAGCTTCAGTACCTTGACGACGATACTCCATATGCGCCATGCCAATTTTAACGGCGGTGTTAAAGATTATGCGTCGGGCAAATGGAGCGGAAGAGACTTTGCCATGGATAGTGGTGTAGACCTTTTCAAAAAATCTGGGTACAGCACAGAGTACCGTTGGTTTTACAGTTTTAAGTGCTTCACTGACTTGATGGGGGTCTTTGAGATAAACATTGGTGGCACCACGGGCCAGCGCATAAAAGCTCCAGGCGCGCTCAAAAATATGGCTGAGTGGCAGGAAGCAGAGCGATGTATCCAGACTGTCCAGATGGATGATCTGGTCATGACCTCGGAAGCTGGCCGCCATATTGGCGAAGTCCAGCATAACGCCTTTGGGCTCGCCAGTAGTGCCGGAGGTATAGATCAGCGTAAATAGGTCTTCCATGCAACGGGCAGCCAGCCTTTCTTCAAGAATGGCCTGTTCTACACCATGCTGGATAAAGTCATCAAAGTAGATTGCCTGCGGGCAGGTTGAAATATCAACTGATCGGTCAAAGATAACAATGGTCTTTAACGTGGATGACTGAGCCAGTAGCTCAAGCGCACCCTGGTATTGTGCCTGTTCACCCACGAACAGCAGAGAGGCTTCTGTTTCATCCAGAATGTATTTGA
This sequence comes from uncultured Endozoicomonas sp., assembly GCA_900299555.1. Classification (GTDB taxonomy): domain Bacteria; phylum Pseudomonadota; class Gammaproteobacteria; order Pseudomonadales; family Endozoicomonadaceae; genus Endozoicomonas. The sequence goes on along the minus strand of OODV01000221.1, from coordinate 2,233 downwards.
CCTGTTCAGTGGTGCTGGTTGGGTACAATGGCACGGTAACCAGTCGTGCCTGAAGGCAGGCCAGGTCGGCTACTGTCCACTGAGGCATGTTTTGGGACCATATACCTACTTTCGCCTGTACACGAAGGTTATGTTTCAGCAGTGCGCGGGAAGCCTGGTCAATCTTTTCACTGAGCTGATGCCAGCTGACTTCCTGCCACTCGTTTTGATGAGCATCTTGATCAGAGCTTTGAGTGGCGAAGCGCATGGCGATATGTTCCGGGCTGCGCTGGGCACGATCACGGATCTGGCTGATCAGGTGCATGTTCAAGGGGGAGTTCATCGGCACAGAAAGTATTCTCAACAGCTGGATGAAAATGTAGACAACAAAATGATGGAAGCCTGATGTTACAGGATGGCTTGGAATACCAAAATTGATCCAGATCATTTTTGGTGGCATCCAGAACGGGAAAATGTAACGGTTAGTAACGATTATTACTGGATGTAAACAAACCCCATCATTTTTGTGGAACAGGTGCAGATTATACCATCACTGGGTCTGCAGAATCTGTTTTATATCCTATGAAAGAGGGCGCTTGGTGCTCAGCGGACAGTGCTCTTTAAGCTTCTTCCGATTACTAACCGGAGAGCAGTGTAGAGCGATAAGTTATCCTTTCCAAAATGCTGGTGTAAAAAGCACAAGAACCGTAATAACCTCAAGTCGTCCCAGCAGCATTCCTGCACTTAATACCCATTTTGCAGCATCTGGAAGAGAGCTGAAGTTGCCAGCAGGGCCGATGATTGTGCCCAAACCCGGGCCAACATTGGCAACGGCTGTTGTGGCTCCGGTAATACTGGTGATCGGGTCAAGATCACACAGGGCCAATAAGAGGCTCATTAAGGCAATCAGCAAAATAAAGAAAAAGCTGAAGCCGATCAATGAGCGGAGGATTTCGCTGCTGATCTGTTGACCATTGTAAGTTTGCACAAAACAAGCCCTTGGATGTACCAGTTGCTTCAACTGGATATTCAGCAGTTTACCGCCAATCTGAAACCGGAAAATCTTAATGCCTCCTGCGGTTGAACCTGAACAACCCCCAACAAATAGCAGAAAGAAAAATGTCAGGTTGGAAAAGCCTCCCCACAGCGTGTAGTCACCATAGGCAAAGCCGGTGGTTGTAACGGTAGATGTGGTATTAAAAGAGACCAGAGTGAGGGATTGAAGAAAGGTATATTCTGAGTGAACACATAGCCAAATACTCAGAACAACCCAGACGATTAATAAGAATCCAATGAAAGCCTGTACCTGTGTGTCTCTATGAAAGCAGTTAACTTCGCCACGCATGCTGCGAACAAAGAGTACAAACGGCAAGCTGGCAAGAATCATAAAGAGGGTGCTTGTCCAGATGATGAAAGGGTTCTTAAAGAGGCCCATGGAAGCATCAGAGGTGGAGTAACCTCCTGTGGATACAGTGGTCATCGAGTGGTTTATCGCTTCAAATCCCGTCATTCCCCCAAGAAAGTACAGGTATGCACAGGCGGCCGTCATAATCAGATAGACCGTTACGATACGCTTGGCAATGCTCCCCGAGCGGGGCATGGCCTTTTCGGACCAGTCGGATGACTCACTCTGAAACAGTCTCATGCCACCTACTTTTAAAAATGGCAGTACTGCAACGGCCATGACAATAAAACCGATGCCGCCAAACCATTGAAGCAGTGAGCGCCAAATCAATACACTGGGATCCATATGATCCAAACCTGTCAGGATGGTTGAGCCTGTGGTGGTAATACCCGACATGGTTTCAAAAAAAGCATCGGTATAACTGATGGGCAGTTTGAACCAGAGTGGCAGGGCCGCAAAGGTACAGACTGCTATCCAGCATAGGGTAGTTAATACAAAAACCTGCCGGGGCTTCATATTAAAGTGTTCAGGCTTGAAGTTGATGGTCAGTGCGCCCCCAGTGATCAGGGTAACGGCGGCGGCTGCCACAAATTCCCAGATATCAGAATCCCCAGTCAACAGGTCATAGATGACAGGTATCAGCATAAACTTGGCCATAGTTGTAAGAAACAGACCAATTACATAGAGTACCGGACGGTGGTTCATTATTTTTCAAGGACATTATGTGAGAAAAACGCCTTGAATAAAGACTCAAGGCGCTGAGGGAAACATCAGGTGGCATTGGGTAATGACATCTGATAGGTCATGGGGAAGTTTAGAAGCTGCGGGTGGTATTACAACTTGATCAGC
>OODV01000126.1 GCA_900299555.1 uncultured Endozoicomonas sp. | reverse complement strand
GGGAAAGAGATCTGGAAGGAAAAGTTCATAGCCTGAATTTGACCTGACAGACACCCTCTTGAAAATCGGTAACTGTCAGGTCAGGTCTGAACTTCTACAATTAAAAAGTTAATTACGCCTTTGAACTTTGTAGCGGTTGTTGACCAAGGCTTGGAATACCGGATGTTTTAAAAGAAACAGTTTTTGACCGATTAACTTCAGTCGATTCTTCCACCAGAAGGTCTGTCCAAGGGGCAGGCCCTTTGGCTTTATATATAAATATTATTATCGTCCTGTGAGGAGGAGTTGGCCTCACTTCCGCCATTGGGTCGGAACTGTATTTTGCATTGAGTTTGATCAGCCTTCTGAGATATGTCTTTTATTTATAAGTTAGGGTGTCTGCAATATTGTCGGACACTTTTTTGATACCTCCTGCATATTGAAGGGCTTTAGAAGTTGAGTCTGGTTGCGGAATTTTAACCCACAAGCGCCCTTCTTGTGACTCATTTGGATGGCGTTTTATGAAGTGTGTTTTAATAGCGGAACTGTGTGACACGGTATAGTCACAGAGTTTACATTTAAAAGGCTTAATATCCGTATGTTTGCTTTGAAAGTGATCTTTCAAATGATCGTTTCTTTTAAAGCTTTTATCGCAAGTAGTACATTGAAAAGGCCTAATATTAGAATGGACTCTACTATGAATCTCGATATTCCATTTTTTTAGTGATTTGTGATCACATGAAGAACATTGATAGCCTTTACCTCTTCCTAAATAGATAAACTCTGAATTAGGTTTCTGTTGCATATTAGTTAATTGCTGGTGCTTTTGTTTACTATTAGCTTTATCAACTAAAGAGCTCTGTAACTTCTGTAACTGCTCTGCAAAAGTTTGTAGGTTTTGACTATAAAAGCCAGCTGGGTAATGTAATTCGGAGGGGAGGCTCGCTTGCCCTGACCTTGAAGGCTGAGGACTTTGCCTGCCAGAGACTTGATTTTCAGGAGTGGCTAATTTGCACCTTTTTTCGCTGAGGACTGGTGTGATAGGCCTTTCATCGTTTGCTTTGCATTTTTCAACAACTCGCAGGTCTAAAGGTTCTTTTTGATGTTTTAATTCTCTACAGAATGAAGTTACTGTTGAAGGACTATCCAGTACCCTCTGATACTCAGTATTCGGAAAAATCACAGATGCCCGAGCTGCATGTTGTGGCTGCATTTTCTTATCACCTTTTACTATGAATAATGTCATTTCGACAGATTTATAGTTGTAAGGTTCCCCCTCATCCATTAATAATTCTTTAGTTCAATATCGAGGTTGCTCATAGCTCGTCCTCTTGCTGTTTATGGGTAAGGGGTTGGAAATTTAGCCCTGTCTGCTGATGAGAGATCTCGACCTCTGGAAATTTGCGCCTGAAACGCTCCAAGGTTACGTCGCGATTTTAACAAACCAAAATGATTCATTGACAGTGAAGGCAAGGCGTTAGAATTAATCGCAGGGCAACCCTTTGCCCGCACGGGCGATTAATTGCCTTGCCAAGTTTCGCTGTCAATGAATTATTTTTTACCAGTTTTGTAAAGTTTTTAACTTTTGTTAGCCATTGTGGGCAACTGTGGGCAAAAGGAAAACACGCTATTGCACATATTGAATCCTTGAATTAAACCTGTTCTTACACAAATAAAAAACAACCAAGGAGAAAAGAAAAATGGAAACCACCATCAAGGCTCTTTACCTGGGAGCCAAAGTTACTGAATTCGAATCCAGTCGCTATTTAAAAGTTTTTCTTTCTTCAACGGCTGAAGATGATGATCCCAACATCTTTGGATTGGATGTCATGATTTGCAGTTCTGATTATGAAAGACTTCAGGATTTTCAATCACTGCAACCCTTAAAGCCGTATGAGTTTCGAACCAAAGTGATGTCCGGTTCAAAACAACGCATCTCTATCAAGATTCTTGGTATTAAAAAACCGGCATTAGAAAAGGCGGTTAAATAATGCAACTGCTTCTGTGTGGTGGCTTCAGTTCGGATTCAGAAGGGCTGATTACCTGCTCTGGTGAGTCCGCCACCATCACGC
>OODV01000057.1 GCA_900299555.1 uncultured Endozoicomonas sp. | reverse complement strand
GAGTCATCAGAACATTGCTGCAGTCGGGCTGGCCAATAAAATTGCCCGTATTGCCTGGGTGGTGATGACCCGACGGGAAGCTTATAAAGCGGCCTGATCCTGATAAAGGTCAGGCGTTAACGGAAACACAAACACTGAGGCAACATGTGTTGCCCACGATTGCGAAGAGAATGAGTTATTGATGGCAAACAGGTAAAAACCGACAACCTGAAACCTGAACGAAGGCCCGACTCTTTGAAGTCGACTCTGTGATTAAGGACAGGTTGTGCGGATTCCCATCAGGGCCAGGGGCTGCATCACAACAGCACCGTTAACAGGCCGGATATATGTGGGCAGTTATCTTTGTTTACCAATCAGTAAAACAGGCTCTTGCAAAACGGGGCGAACCATATATGCCTTTGTGGTTCAAAAAAGGAGTAAACACGGATGAAACTTGCGCTGATAGCTGCAGTGGCAGACAACAATGCGATCGGCATCAATAATAAAATGCCCTGGTATCTGCCCGGAGACCTTCGCTACTTCAAGGCAGTTACCATGGGCAAGCCCATTATTATGGGCCGCAAGACCTTTGACTCGCTGAAAAAACCGCTACCGGGAAGAACCAATATCGTCATTACCCGGGATAAAGACTGGCATCATGAGGGTGTAAAAGTTGTACACTGTCTGGCTGACGCCATTGCCCTGGCTGAAGATATAGCCCTGATCAACGGTAATGAAGAAGTCATGGTGATTGGTGGCGAACAGATCTATCGACTGGCCATTGAACAAGCTGACCGGCTCTACCTGACCCGGGTTTACCAAAGTTTTGACGGTGATGCCTTTTTCCCGGAAATCGCACAACAACAGTGGCGGGAAACTTCACGGGAAGACATTCAATCTGAAGATGAGCAGCCGCTGACTTATAGCTATCTGGTGCTCGACAGAGTGTAGCTCCCTGAATATCTCTGACTTATCCCCTTCCAAGCCTGAGCAGTAACCGCCTTTTCTGCAAACTTCAAGTGCATTAAAGGCTCCCTTCCCCCCGAACCCTTTCAAGTTGATTGTCTATAGTTAATTGAGTATCTATCCGTAACACTTGGAAATGCTGCCTTCTGCCTACCATATTCATTGGCAGCTAAGACATTATTTTTAATAATAACTATTAAGCCAATACAAACTTTTGTATAAGGATTACCCAAGGGAATGAGGAATGCCCCGTATACCACCAGACCAGACCTCTTTGCGCGGGACAGGATACCCTCTATCTGCTCATGACACAGATATCCTGAAAAAGAAGGCTATATCGTCCACCATTCAGGAAGTTGATCGTATTGAGTCTAAACACTGGCACAATAGATTAATCACTTTTTGCAAAAATAAAATTGACCAAATCATTAATCCCCCACCATCCATAAAAGTGAGTGAACTGGTCGATGATCTCACTAAACAGTGTCCACAAGCCCCCCAAAAAGTGCTTGCTGCATTAAAACTCCATACTGGTCGTGACATCAAACTTCATCAATCTGAAAATGGCAAACTGGGTGTTACCGGTGGGAAAGTTGCTATCAGTACAAAAACAATGGGGGCAGTGGTCAAATCCATAAAACAAAGTGGTGTAGAAACCGCTTATGAGTATTTGCAGAAAGGAAAAAAACTGCCTGAAGGCTACCTGAAACAATTAATTCTGCCACATATTCATGAGGCAGTTAGTCATGCAATAGAGTATGAAAAAACCTCTCAATTACCCGTAATAGAGCAACAACTTCAGGGGCGCAAACAATATTGGAAAAACCCTGAGGAATATATTAAAGAGCTATTTAAAAAAGTAGGAATAGAAGATGAAAGCTCATTCACCTTTGAGCGAATGCTTGAACTTAAAAAAGAATTGAGAAACAACATCGTTCTATCAATTGAAGAACAAGAGTCAGCAGTTCATGAAAATGCCCAGAAACCAAATGATACAACAGCCAACCATCGTTTAACTGAGCCGAAAAAGACAGGTCATTTTATAGAAAAAGATGACCGTAAACACATTCAAAAGCTTGCCTCAGGAGAGCGCTTTTTCTCGAAGCTACACCTTAAAGACATAGGAAACAGGATCAAGCGGACATTCTTACGAAATAAACGGAACCAAATTATCATTTTCTTAGGCCTTATTACTGGCGTCATCCTCTCTGCTATTTTCCCACCTGCAGGCATGGCTATTGGTATTGCGGTTGCGGTCGGCCTGGTAACTGATATTGGCTATCTGACTTTCTGGTCTACCGGAACCGCGCTATGGCGCAGAGTTAGACTCATCAGAGGACTGAAACAGATAAAAAAATACGCAGATGTTGACTTTACAAAGTTTGATACAGAGGATATTAAAGAGGGAGATTCGGAAGAGATCAAAGCCCATAAAAAAAGAATGAGAGCACTGGCCGACAAAAAAAGAAAAGACCTTGCACAAAAACTTCTCTACCGCTGTAAACATAAAACCTTTACTCAGATATACAATGCTTATGCTGAGCTTGAGAAGCAAGCAGAAAAGCTCAGAAAAATGGCTGAAGCTGACCAAAAGACACTTGCTGACTCTATTGCTTTTGAGAAAGAAAAATCAATTTACCGGGAGCGAAGAAAAAAACTGAAATCAAATTTATTTTTTTTTGACAAGCTCATTGAGAATATTGTCATAAGCCGAGCAATACTTGAAAACCGGCATATAAAAGATCTTGAAGCATTGTGGAAAGAAAAATTTGAAAATATGAACCCTGTAACAAGGCAGGCTTTATTCAAGGATATTTCCAGAAATAAAAAATTAATCATTCATGCTCATCAGATAAAAACAAGAGACACAAAGTGGATGCACCGTATTATTCCCCACTGGATGAGCCGGTTTCCGGAGGCAGAAGAACAATCGGCAGATGATAAAACAGCAATTGAAGACACAAAGATATCTGCTGCACTTAAATCGGCTGGTGTTATGAAAGATATGGCTCAGAATTTTTTATTTGGCCAGATTAAAAAATCAATATTTTCAAACCTGATTAATGCTATTAAAATTACAGGCGAAAGTTCTCATCCTACTATCCATATCACACCGGTTTTTCCAAAGGTCACACTGGATAGTGCTCTGTGCTTTGTAGCTTTCTTTTTTGCTGAAATGGCTGCTGACCATAAAAACGCAAATATTAATAAAAAAAGAATGGCAAAAATTGCAAAAAAAGAACCAGATTATACAAGACAATTATTTGGTAATCGACTAAGGACAGGTCGTGAAGAAATAGGAACACTGCGCTCACTGGCAAAGGAGCAGGTAGAGCCAATGGTTGATCATCTACTTGAATCTATAAAATCAATGGAAAAAATAGGTGGTATTCTCGAAGATGCCAAGGAGCGAAGCAAAATACTAAATAAAGGACAATTTGGTGCAATGACTGATGAGGATGCCGCCATACTTATTCTTAAGCATGCGGCTTGGCAGCAGTTACTTGATAAAGAAATTAACAGTGCATTCGGTCTTTTTCATGGAATTGTTCAGGAAAAAGCCTCTAATTGGGATAACCAACTAGCCGAAATCCTGGTTGCTGACAGTAAGCAGCCCATATCCGTTCCAACCATCTTTGATGACCAAACTCGCAGGCACATATCATCTGCCAGTAGAACGCAGGAAGCCCTCCATCAGCAGCAACAAACCAGCGAGGCTCTTCAGCAGCTTAACTCAGAGAACTTCTTGCGAGAGATTAGAAACAGGGCCTCTGGAAAACTGATTCAGAAATTCCGTAAAGGAGAAATATCCGAGGCGAAGGCCCTTCAGGAAATCGGAGTACTCAACAATTTAGATGAGTTACTCGCTTTGCAATTCTGGATTGACACGGCCCTCAAAGAGGGCAGTTATCATCAGAACGAAGATACTCTTAAAAAGTTTCATCGTTTTGTCAGTTATATTATTAATAACAAGTACCACTCCTTCCAACACCCTCAGTATCCAGTTGGAAATCAGAGGCCTATTGATCAACTCTAACCTTATCTCTCTATACCCACCGGCTTTAACGTTACTTATGTACTGTCTTCTATGTTCTTTTATGATCGCCTAGCTGCTCACAACCCATTATGCAAAACCTGAGCAGTTCGGAAAACAACGATACGAGCCGGTAGTTATACCAATTTATAATCAACAGACTATCTATAGGAGAACACAGTCTTATGTTTATACGTCGTCTATTGGGTGCACTATTGGTATCCACTCTGGCTATGCCAGTGATTGCTGACAATACCCTAGTATTGCCCGAAAAAACAAAGCTGCTGGTTCTTGATGGTAAGGATGCAGATAAGCTGAATGGTAAGAAAGATCTTTCGCTGAGCAATGGTCGCCACCAATTAGTCTTTCAGCTAAAAACGCTAGTACGGGAAGGTGGTGACAGTAAGATGTTCTCATCAAGCCCTTACATCATGACGTTTGACCTTACTGGCGACCAGACTTTCACTATTAATTCTCCAAAGCTGAAAACAGCCCGGGATACTGACAAACTGTCACGATCTCCTGAAACACAGTTCTCAATTACTAACCAAAAAGGTCAGAGTGTTCCCTTTGAGTTTAGTGTCCTCAATAAATCGGGTCTTTTAATCGGAGTAGATACCGTTGAGGATATCCAGAAATTTAACCTGTCTGAAAATCCCGCCGCGGTTAGAGAAATGGCAGGCACTGTTTATATTGCAACCCCACAGGGCATTTCATACCAGGTTGCTCAACAGCCTCAGCCTTCTGTTATGCCAGCACCTGCAACTGCTCAACCGATGAGTGAAAGCATGCTTCAGTACTGGTACAACCAGGCAGATGCGCCCACCCGGGAACGTTTCCTCAAGTGGGTTAGTGCAAATAAACCTGGTACAAAAGAGTAACCCCCTAAGCTATTCTGGTCAGAGAACCGGCATTTGTGAAAGGACTCACACTGCCTAAAGAGCGGGGAGAAGGAAGGATCCTGAACAACTACAACTTAAAGAAAGTAAAGAAACAGGCGGTAATCGGATGGATGATTGCAGCTTCGGGCTTTGCAGCCCAGCTCACACTGAGACCCTACTTTGGCATGAAGATCGGCCGGATATGGCCAAATTTATTATTTTGATATCTTTTGTCTTAGGTAGCCTTATCTTCGCACATGCCATCTTCACCCTATTTACCGGAAAAGAACACCGTCTCCTAGCATCATAAAGGGGAAGACTGGAGTCAAATGTACCAGTCCAAAATGCTCAAGCTCCGGAAACAAATCAAGCTTTTTTCTCTCATTCTGGTTACTGGTATCAGCCTATATACTTTTCATTATTACCCATGAGCCCATGTTCTCAACAGGCTTTACATTACATTCCTGGATATTATCTGGCTATCTACGACTATCAAAAACTGGCCCGTTGCCCGGCATGTCAGTACATGCCAATGGATAAATCAGGCTCTTAATACTGCGTTACCCTTGACCTGAGTCAGTGTCCTCACTGTGGCGCAGCAGTAAGTGACAAATAGTGTTAGCTTATTTTTTTCATAAGTACCTTTGACTGTCTCTTGGGATTATATTTTGCCCTGAGTTCTTCTGGTAAGTCATCATAAGCAACTTCAGCAAACTCTCGTTCAATAAACCAGTGCGTGGTCTGCGTGGTCAGCACATAGACTTCGCTCATCCCTTTTTCTTTTGCCAGCTCTTCAATATGCGCGAGCAGGCGATCGCCACGTTGTGCCTGACGATATTCAGGGTGAACCACAACACAGGCCAGTTCTGCCCTGCTTACCCCATTTTCACAATAAGGATGAAGCGCGGCACAGCCAATGATCATACCATCCAGTAAGACAACGCTGAACAGCCGTATTTCTCGCTCCAGCTCCTTCCTGGAACGACGACGAAGGATGCCTTTTTCTTCAAAAGGGCGGATGAGTTCAAGAATCCCACCAACATCTTCAATGGTGGCACCACGAACCTCTTCATAGTGATCTCTGGAAATCAACGTTCCGGCACCGTCGCGGGTAAACAGCTCCATGAGCAGTGAGCCATCATCCTGATAGCTGATAATCTGTGCGCGCTCGATACCTTCTGAACAAGCCTTAACAGCTGACGAAAGAAGCCTTCTGGATTCACCAACCTGCGACTCAAGTTCCTTACTACCTTCATGGGGAGAGATTCGGTTGATCAAATTTCCCTGATGATCAAAAACTCCCTGCTGCGCACCATAAAGTATCAATTTTTCAGCTCCCAGACTTATTGCAGTTCTGGTTGCCACTTCCTCTACTTCAATATTGAAAACCTCACCAGTTGGCGAAAGGCCAAGACATGAGAGCAATACCACATAGCCACTGTCCAACAGATGATCAATGGCCTGACTGTCTACTTTTCGAACTTCTCCAGTGTGCTGGAAGTCAATACCATCAAGAACGCCCAGGGGCTTGGCTGTCACAAAGTTACCACTGACAACACGAATTCTGGCGCCATGCATCGGTGAGTTTACCAGTCCTACTGAGAGCCTTGACTCAATCAATGCCCTCATATTCCCTACCGCATCTTTAACACACTCAAGGCTCTGCCTATCAGTAATTCTTCGCTCATTATGGAGAGCCCCTTTATGAGCACTTTTATGAAGCGCTGTTTTAATGCCTCTCTCGCGTAAACGTTCATCAATCTGGGGGCGAGCACCGTGCACAAGTACCAGTCGGACACCAAGACTGCTCATCAAGGCAATATCACTGATGATATTGCTCAGATTTGGGTGCGCCAGTGTTTCACCACTGAGCATGATCACAAAGGTCTTACCCCTGTGAGCATGAATATAGGGTGACGACTGACGGAAAAACTTTACATACTTTTCAGAGCTGTCTGCTGAATTATCATTTTTGTTCACGCAAGCCACACTTTTTCCCAGTTTTAAGCAGCCTTTAAGCTGAGTTGATATTCAGTACAAAAATCAGTTCCAAAACCCGGTTTCATGATAAACAGTACTGCCTGATCAAAGACTTCAAGATACCAATCATTGGATTAATCCGGTCATGAGACAGATACTCATCCGGCTGATGAGCCTGATCAATATCACCCGGCCCCAGTACCACCGTATCCATACCCAGCCGGCTAAAGAACGGTGCCTCTGTACCAAATGCAACACTTTCTGCCTGGTGTCCCGTCAGCTTCTCACAGGCAGCGACCAACTCCGAGTTCTCCTGACTGGAAAAAGCCTCAATAGCTGGCGTGATAGACTCAAGGGAAATCGCAACCTGATCCGCTTCAGCAATAGGTTTTAGCCTCTGCCGAATCTGCTGGCGCAATTGCTCACTGTCCATGCCCGGCAACAGTCGAATATCAAAGTCCAGCTGACACTGCCCACAGATTCGATTAGGATTGTCCCCACCATGAATACATCCCAGGTTCAATGTAGGAACTGGAATAGTAAACCCATGGTTCTGATAGCGTTCTACCAACTCCGCACGGAACTGCATCAAATCAGTAATCACCTTGTGAGCGGTTTCCATGGCATTCCGCCCCAGTGATGGATTACTGGAATGGCCAGATTGCCCCAGAATCTGGATACGTTCCATCATGATGCCTTTGTGCATATGAATAGGCCGCATTCCGGTAGGTTCTCCAACCACAGCATACCGCGCTTTTGGCTGCCCTAGTTCTGCCAGTGCCCGGGCACCGTTCATAGACGACTCTTCATCCGCTGTAGCCAGAATAATCAGCGGTGCTTTCAATGGTGCTTGTAAAAACTCTCGAACGGCCTCCATAACGAGGGCAAAGAAGCCTTTCATGTCACAAACGCCAAGACCATAAAATCGGTTGTTGCGCTCTTCCAGGGAAAAAGGAGAGCTTTTCCAGAGGCTTTCATCATAAGGCACAGTATCTGTGTGGCCAGCAAACACCAACCCTCCCGGACCACTTCCCAATGTCGCTATCAGGTTTGCTTTGTGAGGGGCATGAGGCAGGGGTTGAATCTCACACTGGAACCCCATTACCTCAAGCCAGGCTGCCAACTCATTGATAACTGGCAGGTTGCTCATATCCAGATCAGGAAGGGTTGAGCTGACAGAAGGCATTTCTATCAATCTGGAAAGTGCGTGCTGAAATGTTGGCTGACTCATAGCCCTGATTATCACCTTCTGGTAGAGGAGGGAGTATTACGAGAATAGACTCCTGGTGATGATAAACAGGGCCAGCCCAAGAAACCAAGTATATTTAGCCAAAAATTAACTTGAGACAGTGAAAGAAGACAATTGCCAGAAGGGCTCCAGCAGGCAGGGTAATAAGCCAGGACATGAAAATAGTGCTGATAACTCGAAGATTAAGGGCTCCAATACCCCTGGCAAGCCCAACACCAAGCACGGCACCAACCAGCGTATGGGTCGTAGAAATCGGTAACCCGGTACCAGATGCCATCACGACCGTAGACGCGGCAGCCAGTTCTGCTGCAAAGCCTCTGCTGGGCGTAAGCTCGGTGATATGGGAACCAATCGTCGCCATAACCTTGTAGCCCCAGGTTGCAAGTCCTACGACAATACCAACGGCACCAAGCAACAGAACCCAGGCAGGAACTGTTGATTTTCCAACAATCTCACCACCGCTGTGAACAACACTGACCACAGCAGCCAGTGGCCCGACAGCATTGGCAACATCATTCGAGCCATGGGCAAAAGCCATGGAACAGGCAGTAAAGATCATCATCACCCCAAAAACCTTCTCCACACTGGAGAAGTGGAATGATTTATCTGCCTGAACATCTTCCTTGATTTTTGACAGGGCCATCTGGCCAATGAACATGATCAATAAGCCAATAACAAGGGAAAGTACCAGACTCTCAGTGAAGTCTAATGGCATCCCGATGTGTTTAAGGCCTTTGATGAGCGTTACCATCGACATCATGAAACCAACAAGGAACATATAGAGAGGCATATAACGCTTGGCATTCCTGAATGGGTTTTCTGTATCCAAAATAAGCTTCTGAACGCTTACAAAGATCAGAAATGCAAAAAGGCCAGACATTAATGGCGACACCACCCAACTGGCCACAATGGTTGCGACCTTTCCCCAACTGACAGCGTCAGGAGAAATACCGACTGCGGCAAAACCAACGATGGCACCAACAATAGAGTGTGTCGTGGAAACCGGCCAGCCATAGTGAGTGGCCACCAGCAACCAGGTTCCTGCAGCCAGCAAGGAGGCCAGCATACCGTAAACAAGAAGGTTAGGGTTCTCCACCAGAAGGGGCATGGAGGGATCAATGATCCCTTTTCGAATGGTTTCGGTAACAGATCCCCCCGCAAGGTAGGCACCGGTGAATTCGAGAAGAATAGCAATTAAAATCGCCTGCTTGACGGTAAGGGCACCCGACCCAACGGATGTACCCATGGCATTGGCAACATCGTTGGCACCGACTCCCCAGGCCATAAAGAATCCAAACAGGCAGGCCAGAATCAAAAAAACTGTGCCATATTCAGCGATAATACTCATCAGTCTGCTTCCGGTTCAGTTAACGGGCCAGCAACAATTGGAGATGACTACCAACACGGGAAGCTCGATCCGCCAGATCACCCACCCAGTCAATGATTTTGTAGAGAAACATGACTTCAACCGGTGGTAACTTTTGCTCAAGGCCAAATAACATGCGACGTATCTTCACCTGATCTTTGTCCGTCTCACTCTCAATGTTATCCAACTCCTCCACCATTTTTACTACCAGATCAACTTCACGGCCCTGAAAGCCCGTTTCCAGAAGCTCATCCAGCTCATGAATGGCTTTTAATGCCTGTGCCGATGAAGCAATTGACCGGCGTACGTAAGTAATGAAAGCTTCATGCATAGACTCAGGAATAACCATTTTGCGCCCAACCATAAGCCCGGCAATATCCTTCGCCCGGTTAGCCACTTTATCCTGCACCGTCACAATCTCCAGCAGGTCGGTCCGGGGAACTGGAAGAAACAGACTCTTGGGCAGAGAAAGACGAATACTGCGCTTGATCGCATCAGCATCATGTTCCAGTTTGATAATTTTCTGCTGCAATTCATAGGCAGACTCCCAATCTTCGGCGAACACCGCCTGAAAAAAAGGATCCAGCTCTGATGCACATTTGTGAACAGTGGTAATATGCTTCTGTATAGGTCCTATGGGTGAGCGACCAAAAACGCTCGCCAGTATGTTGCTGGTAGGCATTCTTCAAATCCATCCCGATTGAACGTTTGAGTATAGGATGCTGATCCAATTCCTGCACAAATGCACATAGCCATGACAAACAGAACTCTACCTGCTTTGAGGCCTGACATCTTGATTTTTATATCATTTCCGCCCAATTTGTATCTTTTTCCAGCCAGTACTGACAGACAAGACAATGAGCCATGAAACTGAGCTAAAGCTCTCTCTGCCTGAACAACAGGTAGAGAATCTCAAGCACCACACATTCTGGCAGGAGTATGCGGTAAAGCCACCGGAAACCATCCACCTTGGGAATATCTACTTCGACACTACAGATCTGAGGCTCAATCAAGCCAAAGTTGCTCTTCGGATCCGTGAGCTTAACGGGCAATTTATCCAAACGCTTAAGACGAAAGGGGAAAGTATTAACGGCCTGACCCGCCGCGGAGAGTGGGAGTGGCCACTGACTTCCCATAAACTCGATGGGCAGGCTCTACTCCCTGTATGGCCTGAAACACTTAAGGATGTGACCATCGGAGATCTGACCCCCCTATTCAACACAGACTTTTATCGAACCCTCTGGCTTCTGCAATGGCAAGAGCCCTATGCAAAAGTCGAGGTAGCCCTTGATCGTGGGTCGGTAAGAGCAGGAGATCGCTCAAGCCCTATTTGTGAGCTGGAGCTTGAGTTAATTGAAGGGGATGAATCAGCACTGATGGCCATAGCTTCAGAATTACAGCACTTCTTTGAGCTAAAGCCGTCTGATCAGAGCAAAGCTGAAAAAGGATTCAAATTGATATCAGCTTAAAGCATTCAGCTGGTCAAACCATTACAAAATAAAGAATATTTATGTCCGGTACGAAGGGGCAATCTACAATTTCAAAGCTTGGCTTTTCATGCAATGGATAAAAGCAAGGTTTTGGTGATGTCTGGTCAATTTGCTTTAATTGCTACTGAACCAGAGTTGAAGCAAAACTATGGTATTTTTTTCTCGCTGAACACCAAGAACAGATAGTTGCATAAGCTACTCTCCTTCATTGATTTTTAAATTTGCCCCTTCTGGCTAATGGGAATTTATTATGAAAATAATATTTATCCACGGCAATGGTGGCTGCATTGCCGACATGAACTGGTATGCTTCAGCTGATCAGCGCCTGCGAGAAAATGGCTTTAATATGATAAGGGAAATACTACCAGATAATGACATCGTTCATGAAAACATCTTGATTCCCTTTATTCGAGATACTCCTGGAGCAGACCAGAACAGTATTTTAATTGGCCATTCATCCGGAGCAATTGCAACGTTAAGATATGCTGAGCAATATTCAATAGCAGGAAGCGCCTTGGTTACGCCCTTATCTTACTCACCTGAACATGGACGATGAGCAAGCCGGGGGCTGGTTTAACCGCCCATGGAACTAGCAAAAAATTTCAGATAACCAAAAATGGATTCTTCAATTTTCTTCGGCTGATGCCCCATGGATACCTATTGCTGAAGCTCACCATATCCACTTTCAACTCGATACAGATTACTTTGAGTTCACTGACCGCAGGCACCTTCTCCAAACTGATATTGATGACTTTCCCGAACTAATAACAGCTCTTTTAGACAAGCCAGTATAGGGTTATTCGTCAGTTGTCAGACTACTGGCCTGCCCTGTTAACAAGCTCTCTTTTCCTGAAAGCATAAATCCATTTGTCCCACCGCCGAAAAACAAGAGAGAATAGATAGATTCCAATTCTGCAGCTTCCAACGGTATTCCAAGTGAGCAATGTGAAAGCAAGTGGCCTGCAACACAGGGAACAAATGCTGGATCTGGCGATGGTCGTTTCTGACCTGGTCAGAACCCTTCATCTCGACCAAGCAACTGCTGATGATATCCTTAGCAGCCCACGCACACCCGAGCAGGTTCGTTTACATCCTCTGGAATACCTCGCCAGCCTTGAGCTGAAAGACCTGAGTCTTAAAGGAAAAAAGCTGGATATTGAATATCTGTGTCAGTGGCTGGCAGACCTTGCTGAGCAGAGTTATTTTCACATCGACCCATTAAAAATTGATGTTACAGCCATCACACCAATCATGTCTCACGCCTATGCCATACGTCATGAGATTCTTGCTGTTGAAGTCACCAGTTCCGAAATTGTTGTGGCTTCTGCACAGCCATGGCATCGAGCTTGGGAAGACAATCTTCGTCATGTCAGCCGCAAAAATATCAGACGGGTCGTTGCCAACCCCACGGATATCCGTCGTTATACCATTGAGTTTTACCGTCTGGCCCAATCGGTGATGGGAGCCAGTTCTGACTCAGGCATCACTTCGGCCTCTCTCAATAACTTTGAGCAGATGCTTGAACTGGGCAATATGAAAGCCCCGGATGCCAATGATCAACACATCGTCAATATTGTTGACTGGCTACTGCAATATGCCTTCGAGCAGCGAGCCAGCGATATTCACATTGAACCCAGAAGAGAGCAGTGCAATCTCCGCTTTCGTATTGATGGCGTTCTCCACTCCATTTACCAGATGCCAGCCAAGGTTGCGGCTGCGGTGACCAGTCGGATAAAAATCCTAGGAAGAATGAATGTTGCTGAAAAGCGTAAGCCTCAGGACGGACGCCTGAAAACCCGTAACGCGGATAGCTATGAAGTTGAGCTACGTCTATCCACTTTGCCTACCGCCTTTGGTGAAAAGCTGGTCATGCGTATTTTTGACCCCGAAGTACTGGTGAAATCTTTCAGCGATCTTGGCTTTTCCAGAGAAGATGAAAGGCGCTGGAAAGTGATGTCAGAGCAGCCCAACGGCATTATTCTGGTCACTGGCCCAACCGGGTCAGGTAAAACCACAACACTTTACTCAACGCTCAAGCAGCTGGCCACAGACCAAGTCAATGTCTGCACTATCGAAGACCCTATTGAGATGGTGGAACCTTCATTCAACCAGATGCAGGTACAACACAATATAGACCTGACCTTTGCATCAGGCCTCCGGGCACTCTTAAGACAAGATCCTGACATTATTATGGTGGGAGAGATTCGTGACCTGGAAACTGCCGAGATGGCTATTCAGGCAGCACTCACAGGCCATCTGGTGATATCCACGTTGCACACCAATGATGCTCCTTCTGCCTTAACACGTTTGCTGGAACTCGGCGTTCCCCCTTATCTAATAAAGAACACTGTACTTGGCGTTATGGCGCAACGCCTTGTCAGAACACTCTGCCCTAATTGCAAAGAAAAAGCGCCACTGGATACCAGTGGCTGGAAAACATTAACCAGACCCTGGTCAGCATCAGCACCAGTAGAAGCTTATCAGCCTGTAGGTTGTCTGGCTTGCCGAGAGACCGGTTACCGTGGACGTGCTGGCCTTTACGAGATTTTAACCATGAGTGATCAGGTCAAAGCCCTGGTTAATGAAAGCCCTGATATTACCCAGCTTAGCCGGCAATGTATCAAGGAAGGAATGTATAGTCTGAGGCTTTCGGGAGCTCAGAAAGTTGCCAACGGAATTACGACCATAGAAGAGGTGATGCGGGTAACTCCCGGGTGAGCACTACTTGATAGCCTGACTCCTCTTGGTTACTCTCGAGGAATAGCTTATTAAATAATAACAAACCCTAAAGCTGGGCTTTTGATGACATGAAGAAACAATCCTTACTTTTACTGTTTGCAACGTTACCCCTTTTTGTTGTTACGAACAGTGCTGTTGCACACAGTAATAAGCCAACGACGACTGCCATGCTTTCTAATAAAGAAGGCATGAAAGTTATCGCCACCGAGGAGTCAGATTCATTTGCCAGGCAGATAACAGCGAATATTCCCAATCAAAATCGTAAGCAGATTCTGGAAAACTATATCAACAGCCTGCTGAAGGCCAACGCTGTCTATAGCCCTGGCAATAGCCACAAAGAGCCCAGACTTATTTATCAGGTTCATGCCAGCCGGGAAGGTGTCATTATTGCCACCCGAAGCGAGCAGGATAAATACGGTGTGCAAATAGGAAACAAGGGCCTTCCTGTCTATGGCATTAACTATGAGCTTGAGTCAGACTGCTCCTGGCAAGAGCAGCTCTGCTGGGTGTTTTACCCCTCAACCAGCCAGCAAAAAGAGCGATGGTTGGAAATATCCTATGCCCCCCATGCCATTGGCGAATTAATGGAAGGTGTCAGTTTACTGATAAGAAGCCTTCAAAAATAATAATTATAAGGTTCTTTTTAATTTCATGTGGGTAAGCAGGCTTTGCTCACCTTGGTAAAGTCCAGCTTACCTGTCAGCAGATATACCATGATTTTGAAGTG
>OODV01000131.1 GCA_900299555.1 uncultured Endozoicomonas sp. | reverse complement strand
CACTTCAAAATCATGGTATATCTGCTGACAGGTAAGCTGGACTTTACCAAGGTGAGCAAAGCCTGCTTACCCACATGAAATTAAAAAGAACCACAAATATCAAGTGTTGTAGATGATGACAGGTGGAATTATTCACATATATCTTAGGCTTTATGACATTGCCAAAGTCAATTGGTTTCTTTTTTCCTCAAACTTACAAAAACAAGAAAAACTTTACGTAACCATTAATACGAATATTATCTTCCTCCATTTTTCTTTGCTTATTTTTTCGCCATGTAAAAATCGGAAAAACTGAAATATAGTTCTCAAAATACAGATTTACCTTAATACTCAAATCAGTCATCAAGAGCAGCCTAACCTTAACTGTTCTATTGTAATTATACAGCCATGGCCTGATAATAAATGCACAAATACATACACTGCCTTGAATAATAAATATAAGGTTTCAGAATGACATCTTTGACCCGGGAAAAAGGTACTGTTCTTTCAGTACTCACACTGTGCCTGCTCCCAGTAACTGCTTACTCTGACACTTATGAAGACTGTTTATTCAAACAACTCAAAGAGGGTGATGGTTCACTTACACTGGCAGAGATCCGTCAACAGTGCCAAATAAGAACTGAAGAGGAGCCTGTAGAAGTGGACAGTGTCGTTGCACAGCGGGTTCAGAAAGAAGAAGAAACGCTGGACAACCGATTTGCCATCACTCCCCACCGGCCTAACTACCTTCTACCCATTTCCTACAATAAAAGCCCCAATGAAACGCCATTTGAAGTCCAGAATATTGATAACTTCTCCAGTACCGAAATCAAGTTTCAGCTAAGTGTGAAGGCTCCACTGGCCCAAGGTGTGTTCAATGGTTATGGTGACATCTATGTGGCCTACACCAATACCTCCTGGTGGCAGGCTTATAACAGTAACTCCGCGCCATTTCGTGAGACCAATCATGAGCCGGAAGTGTTTATGGTTTTTCCTACTGACTACCAACTCTGGGGGTTTGATCTGAATGGTGTTGCTGCAGGTATAACACACCAGTCAAATGGCCGTAGCGGTGAACTGTCCCTTAGCTGGAACCGAATTTACGCCCAGTTCATTTTTTCCCGAACAACTTTGTCGTCAGTATTAAACCCTGGTGGCGAATTCCGGAGCCAGAAAAGGAGCCCGGTCAGGAAAACAGCGCCAAAGGCGATGATAATCCCGATATTGAAAAATACATGGGACACGGTGAACTTCATCTCGGGTATCAGATTCAGGAACACAATCTGGGCATGACATTAAGAAATAATCTGAGACGTGATAACAAAGGAGCTGTTCAACTGGACTGGTCATTTCCAATCAACAAAAGATTTAGGGGCTATATTCAATATTTTAATGGTTATGGAGAAAGCCTGATTGATTACGATGACAGTGCTAACCGCTTGAGTGTCGGAGTTATGCTGACCGACTGGCTATAGACAACAGTTAAGGGAAGAAAAAAGCTCTTCCCTTTCAGGTGAGTATCAAACCGCAGGGCTGGTTTGTTGAGGCTCTGGCTCTTTGCGAAACAGACCGAAGCCGAACATGGCAAATACGATGGCAAGCACCGGACTAAACCAATTCAAAAGAGCCCAGGGCGCATACTCAATCACTGCAACGCCCAGGGTCGAGGCAAAAAATGCACCTCCGGTAGTCCATGGAATAAGAGCTGTTGTGAGTGTAGCCCCCTCTTCCAGAGAACGCGAAAGCACACGACGATCGACCCCTTTCTGATCATAGGCATCACTGAACAGCTGACCACCCAATATGATAGACATGTAAGCCTCACCCATGGTCATATTTCCGGTAAAGCAGGCAATAACAGTGGTAGCAACCAGAGTCGAGGCTCTTTTTATTCGGGTAACAACCGTATGAACCAGCACTCTCAGAAATTTACACCGCTCAAGAATGCCACCTAATGCCAGGGCCATCAGAGATAATGAGAGCGTCCACATCATCGAGGTTATGCCTCCTCGTCCAAGCAGTGAATCCATACTCTCCAAACCAGTACGCACACTGCCCCCAACGTAGAGACTGTTAAGCACCGTCGTCAGGCTCTGATCCTGCATAAAAATAGCCAGCAGCACAGCAACAGCAGATGCCATCACCATGCTGGGCTCTGCTGCTACGCGAGCCGTACTGAGCACCAGCATAACCACTAAAGGCAACAGGGTGAGCAGATTAATCGTAAAGGTATCACTCAAAGCCGTCTGCATGGCGGCCAGCTGCTCAGCAGGCAACTGATTGTCTGCGTAACCAAACCCCATCATGGAGAAAATAACCAAGGCAAGAATATAAGCTGGCCCTGTGGTAAACAGCATACTCCGGATATGAGAATAGAGGTCAACCTTTGTGGTCATGGAAGCCAGGTTTGTCGTATCAGACACTGGCGACATTTTATCACCAAAGCAGGCACCGGAAATCACCATACCAGCAACCAGTGGAGCAGGAATCCCCATCGTCGTTCCGATCCCCATCAGAACAACACCAACAGTGCCAACCGTTCCCCAGCTGGTACCGGTTGCCAGAGACATTAAACTGCAGAGAATCAAGCCGGCTGGTAAAAAGATTGCCGGGCTTACGAACTCAATACCATAATAAATCAGCGTTGCCAGTGTGCCACTTTGAATAAAGGCCGCAATCAGCACACCAATCAAAATAAATATGTAGATTGCAGTGAGTGCACCGGTAATACCAGAATTCATGGCATCTCGAATTGACCGGAAATCATAACCCAGTGAATAAGCGCTGACAGACGCAATCAATAATGAAATCAAAATCAGACTGTGCAGACTTGCTTCCAGAAAAAACAGACCAATGCTGATGACGCTGATAATACCTGCGAGAGTAGCAAAAGCGTGGAGAAAACCGGGCTCTTTCCATGACGCTTCTGGCTGTGTGAATACAGTCAAACCAAAACTCCTTTGGGGCGGGGTCAACTACCCTGAGAAACAGAGAAAACAATAGTAGCGGTTTGTACGCATCACTGCACCTGCCGGAGCATGCTATGTACCTTCACTGTCATGACGATACATAGCACAGGGATCAAACTTTTCGCCATTGTTCATTCAGAGCTATCACTTCACGAACAAAAAAACTCACATCTTCTTCAGTGGTATCAAATGAGGTGACCATTCGATAGACACCAGGCTGAGGTCCATTTTGATAAAAGTCTTTAACCGCTTGTAACTGGACAGCAAAGTCTGTGGGTATTGAGAAAAAGGCCTGATTAGTCTGTACCGGACAAACCAGTTCAATATCCGGACACTCGCTCAAACCTTCGACCAGCAGGTTCATCATGCGATTGGCCTGACTTGCGTTTTTCTTCCATAACTCATCGGTAAAAAGCGCCTTGAACTGGGCACTGATAAAACGCATTTTTGAATGAAGCTGAAGGCCCTGTTTTCTTAAATGCAGAAAACCATCTGCAGCTTCAGTATTGAAAAAGACCAGTGCTTCACCAAACATCAACCCGTTTTTAGTTCCACCCAGCGAAAGAATATCAATGTACTCACACATTTCCGTCAGGGGGCAATCAAGAGCCACCACTGCATTGTAAATACGGCAGCCATCCACATGCAATAACATGCCTAACTCTGTGCAGGTTGCTTTTATGTCTGCAAGTTCATTCAGTGAGTAAACCGTTCCCCACTCGGTAGACTGGGAAATGCTCACCAACCCTGGGCGGGTTGCGTGCATCCCCCACCAGCTTTCATCCTGGCTGGCTTTGCGAATTTGCTCTGGCGTTATTTTTCCATGGGTAGACGTAACCGTAATCATCCGGCTACCGGTAGCATTCACCGGAGCACCCACTTCGTTAGTCACAATGTGGGCGCTATCGGGGCAGATGATGCTATCAATACTGCGCAATACTGCCTTGCAAGCCAGCGTATTAGCCGCCGTTCCGTTATAAACAAAGAAAACTTCTGCAGGTTTTCCCACAGCCTTTTTGATCATATCAACGGCTTCATGGGTCAGGGCATCGTTGCCATAGGCTCCGGTATGACCAATATTTGCGGCAACCAAAGCATTCATCACTTCCGGACAGACGCCCGAAGCATTATCACTGGTAAAAAATCGAGCCATGGAGCCTTACCCTGCCTGCTATTTATAGAGGGATAAATAGTACTCAAACCAGGGTAACGAGCAAATAGTAAACCTCACCAGACATGAGCATAAACGCTGGAAAAACGGCTTGAAGCGGCTTCATTCATGAAAAAAAAGGCTATCTTATTATTTGGGATTTTAATCAACCAAACTTAATATAAAACTGGATGAAAATAACAATACGCTGGTTAGTCGCCTGCTCTCTAGCCCTGTCAATTACTGGCATCTCGGCAGAAAATCATCTCAGGGATACACCTGAACAATGCTCTCATGAGTGGCTAACAAATCATATGGAGCACATTCTTCCCTGCTACCTTCTCAAGGAAGAACCTGAGTCTGGCTGGACTATTTCCCAAATCTCCTCGAAAACGGTTAATCATGATGGTCAGTCAACCGGTGTTTCCATCGTTCATGTGGATCTGACATCACTGAGATGGCAGCCGGGAGAAAAAGCCTCGGTTGATTTCCCTTTATGGCAGCACCGGTTAACCATCTACCATCCTGAAAACCTGAAGTTTGATAAGGCACTACTGTACATTAATGGTGGAATTATTCATCCAACCAGTCGGTCACAACACTCACACTCTGAGCCCGAGATTGACTTCGCCAGAATAGCAGCCCGAACCAAATCCATTGTTATTGACCTTAAAGATGTTCCTAACCAGTTCCTTCAATTCCCGAACATGCCGCCATTAAAAGAAGATAATCTGGTTGCCTTAACCTGGAAGCTGTTTCTGAACAACCCTCAGGAAAACTATAACTGGCCTCTGCAGCTCCCCATGGTGAAAGCCACTGTTTACGGTATGAATGCCAGCGAGGAAATTCTTCAGCAACGCGAAGTCTCCATAACAGGTTTTGTTCTTACTGGAGGATCAAAACGAGGATGGACAGCCTCTCTGGCTGCAACCCAGGACAGCCGGGTTGTGGCCCTGATCCCTCAGGTGGCCGACTTTATGAACATGAAAAAGATGATTAACCATCTTTTCAGTGTCTACCCGGAAGGCAATCCTGCAATCTCTCCCTACCTGCCACTAAAGGCAATGTTCGAAAGGTCTGAGATGAACCAGCTAATATCCATCGTTGATCCTTACCAGTACAAACAATTTCTCAACCTGCCTAAATTCATGGTAACGGCGTCCGGGGATCACTTTATCCCCCCCGATACCAGCAAGGTGTATTTTGAAGATTTACCAGGAGATAAATGGATAAGAGTACTCCCCAACCAGGGGCACTACATCATTCGAGACAATGCCTCATTGATTACAGACCTGACCGAGTCATTCCATGGTGCTTTTATTCAACACCGCCATCTGCCGAACATTTTCTGGGAGCAGCAAGGTGCATCACTCAATATCAAAACACCCAGGCGACCAAAGGAAGCCTGGCTCTGGCAGGCCACTAATTCATCAGAAAGAGACTTTCGCAGAGTAACATCAAATACAGACCTTTCTGCTTATACTCGTACCAAGGTGAAATTTAAATGTCATGACAGAACCTGCAGCAGTAACGTCAAACTGCCACAAGATAAGAAAGGTTGGACTGCGAGCTTTATTGAAATGCATTTTAACAATGCCCCATTTGCAGACCTGGTATTTACTACCCGGGTATTTGTCCTACCGGATGACTACCCTGATAAAACTGCAAGCGGCAATAAAAAGCATTGAACCCAGATAAATAATAATTGGGTTACCATGACAATGTTTTGCTGACAAATTAAAAAATACCGACTTTAGTCACAACTTAAGTTGAGTTGGAAAGTTCACCCTCGTGATCGCGCCTTCTGAATTTTATCGATGGGTTAAGTTGCCGTAATGGGCATCCAGTAACGATTCTGACGCAATCCCTGCCTCATCATTACATTAAATACGATTTTGGAGAATCTTATGGGAACGGCTCTTTATTTCCAATAACAAGGCTGACAGGAACGATAACAAAAACGTAATCAAAAACCCTATATTTCAATATATTAGAAATATCTAACAGTAAAAACCACCTGTCAGAAATGAACTACAGCCCTGACAGGTTGTCAGACCTGATAACCAGACTGTTATGCAAAACCAGTCCCCACTATCTTAATATTGCTCCAACTTAAGGGACGAAGCCGGGAGAAGAAGTATGGAATTAACCATTAATCTCGAAAGCTATCAAAACTACACGTTACTGATGCTTGATGGTGATATTAATACCAGTACCATTCAAATACTGGAGAATGCTTTAGGGAATGCAACAAGAATCAATAACAACCACATTGTTCTTGATTGTACCTTATTAAAAAGTATTAACAGTGATGGGTTGAACCTGCTTCTCCATTGCCAGGTTCAGCTGGCAGGACATTTCTACCTTTCACTCTACAACGTTTCCAGTGATGTTGCTTCACTGATGGAGCTAAGCGGCATTACTCACTTTATTCAAATGAATACTCAGGCTCAAAATGCAGAACAGCAACAGCAACAGCAACAGCAACAGCAACAGCAACAGCAACAGCAACCAGCATAGCCCGGAACAGGATAAAAAAGCCGATATTGATTTTCAATACCGGCTTTTTTATTGGAAACCGTCTGAGAAATTACGTAACTACTAAGGACAGTCTTTCAGACGGCCTTAGCGTTAAACCGAATCTTTACACCGGTTCGTCTTTACCCACTTCAGAAGACTGATAACGATCTTCACCTGAACGATGAGGCAACAGCAGGTTCAAAATAACCGCCGTTAAAGCACATAAGCTGACACCTTTCAGAGAGAACTCACCCAGTGAGATCCCCATATTACCGATGCCAAAGACCAGAACAAGTGAGACGATCACCAGGTTACGTGGCTGACTGAGATCAACCCTTGCCTTGATCAGGGTATTAAGCCCCACAACAGCAATGGAACCAAACAGCAGCATCATGATGCCCCCCATTACCGGAACCGGAATCGTAGACAGGAAACCACCGATCTTACCAATAAACGCGACACCAATCGCAATCACCGCAGCCCAGGTCATAGTCACTGGGTTGTAGGCTTTAGTCAGCATCACCGCACCGGTAACTTCTGAATAGGTGGTATTAGGTGGCCCACCAAGCATACCTGCTGCCGTTGTAGCCAGACCATCACCAAGAAGTGTATTTTTCAGCCCCGGTTTTTCCAGGTACTTTTTCCCGGTTACAGAACTGATTGCCAGCATATCACCAATATGTTCAATCGCTGGGGCAATCGCCACTGGAATCATGTAAAGCACAGCATTCCAGTTAAATTCCGGTGTCGTAAAATTTGGAATAGCAAACCAGGGACGGTCAATCAATGGCTGAAAATCCACAATGCCCATCATCAGAGCGGCAACATAACCTGTACCGATACCACAGATGATAGGGATCAGTCGGAGAATCCCACCCGCCATGGTCGCTACCAACAGGGTTGCCAG
Organism: uncultured Endozoicomonas sp.; assembly: GCA_900299555.1. Lineage (GTDB taxonomy): Bacteria > Pseudomonadota > Gammaproteobacteria > Pseudomonadales > Endozoicomonadaceae > Endozoicomonas. The sequence goes on along the minus strand of OODV01000131.1, from coordinate 12,366 downwards.
TAATGAGATTGCTGCAAGGAACAGAGCCTGATCAGCAGAGATCAACCCTTCAACGGGTGATGTCGCCATCCCAACCGCAGCAGGCGCCAGACCCAGACCAATCACCATAATCACAGGTCCAACCACCACGGGAGGAAACAGGCGATACAGAATGCCAGATCCACGCAGTCTTACCAGTATACTCAGCCCCGCATAAAGCAGGCCCGCCGCCATAATCCCCCCCATCGTGGCGGCAAGCCCCCAGGATTGAATACTGAAGGTAATCGGCGCAATAAAGGCAAACGAGGATGCCAGGAAAACAGGCACCTGCCGACGGGTAACCAACTGGAAAATCAGAGTACCAATGCCAGCGGTAAAGAACGCCACATTGGTGTCCAGTCCAGTCAACAGCGGTACCAGAACCAATGCACCAAAGGCAACAAACAGCATCTGCCCTCCCATCAGTGCCTGCCGCCAGAGCGACATCTCTGAATTGAGAGCTTCCCCCAACTCTGCTGAATGATTCATTTCTGGATATCCCTATACGTTATTTATTTTGTACCAAAAATCTTGTCACCGGCATCACCCAGACCCGGAATAATATAACCATTTTCATTCAGCCCCTGGTCAACAGACGCCGTGAAAATTTTCACATCCGGATGAGCGGACTGAATTCTATCAATGCCTTCTGGTGCAGCCACCAGAACCAGACAGCGAATTTCCTTACAGCCTGCCTTTTTGAGCATATCAATGGTGGCCAGCATGGAGCCACCGGTTGCCAGCATAGGATCCAGAATCAGAGCAATACGCTCATCAATATTGCTGACCAGCTTTTCAAAGTAAGGCACGGGTTCCAGCGTTTCTTCATCTCGATAGAGACCGACCACGCTGACCTTGGCATTAGGAATCATATCCAGAACGCCATTCATCATGCCAATGCCAGCACGCAAAATGGGCACGATGGTAATTTTCTTACCCTTGATCTGCTGAACCGTGACCCGGCCATTCCAACCGTCAATATCAGTATCCTCCAGCTCAAGGTCTTTAGTTGCCTCATAGGTCAACAGGCTTCCAACCTCACTGGCCAGGGTTCTAAACCCCTTGGTACTGATATCGTGGGAACGCATCAGTCCCAGCTTGTGTTGTACCAGCGGATGCTTGATTTCCTGTACGCTCATGCATGACCTCAACTATGATGGAGAAATGATCAAAGAAAGTGAATGGCTGAGATAAAAACGTTTCTGAGGAAGAATTCATAGAGAAAACAATCATTCAAAAGCTTTCAACTATCGCTTTTGCTGAAGATGGTATAGTGCAACCCACTACTGAGTCCGTTGCTATACCTGTAGACTCACCTTCATTTTCACAAACAGATGAACCCCATAAATCAGTGGCGCAGCCTAAACCTTCATATTGTCCCACAGGATGTCTAACCTGCCCATAGGTTTTTACAACCATCATGACCGTGTAGTTTTCACTTGCCCATTGGGGATAAGAACGGTATTTTTTCCTGCTTTGTTATTCGTGAAAACTGTTTTTCGTTCTCCGGGAGAGCAAGAAATGGTTTTTTGACCAGAAATGGAATGCCGAACTCCAGAATGTCCGACCTCCAAAGTAAGTCGACTCATTAGAGTGAACGGTAGCCAATCATACGATCAGGGTTTGCAAAACATGTCTGTTGATCTCGACCATATCCGGCAAGTGATGGAAGAAGCCGACTGTCTCTATAACGAGCAGCAGATTGAAGACGCCATCGCTACCATGGGACACAGCATCACCGAGAAGCTGGCTGACAGCAATCCTCTGGTGTTCTGCGTCATGAATGGCGGTCTGGTAATTACCGGCAAACTACTCACTCATATGCAGTTCCCCCTGGAAGCTTCCTACGTGCACGCTACCCGTTACCGGGATCAGCTGACCGGTGGCCGTCTGGAGTGGAAAGTTCGTCCGACCCAGAACATCAAAGACCGTACCGTCCTGATTATCGATGATATTCTGGATGAAGGTCACACTCTGGATGCCATTGTCGACTTCTGTAAAGAAGAAGGCGCAGCCAGCGTCCTGACTGCGGTTCTGGTGGATAAAAAGCATGACCGCAAAGCCCGCCCAGGCCTGAAAGCTGACTTTACCGGTCTGGAAATCGAAGACCGCTATATCTTTGGTTATGGTCTGGATTACCAAGGCTACTGGCGGAATGCCAATGGCATCTACGCGCTGAAAGGCCACTGATAGTTGGCGGATTTACCAAAAAAAGCCTCCAATGGGAGGCTTTTTTATGTCGGTGCTGTACAGATCAAATACTGTTTAATCAATCAGCCCGCTTTTACTCCTCTACCCCCCCCCATTTTCTCAGAGCATCCAGGTCTTCCTCTTCTGTGCGATTCACTCGCTGAAGTTTCTCCAAGTCTCCAACAGGGTCTAGATTGCTCTTTGGCTTCTTTGGCCTGCCAGTGACAACCTTCTTGACATCAGAAACCTCGTCTTTTATGGCTGCTTTGTACCCCTTGATATCAGTTTTCAGTTCTTTATCCATCTTCTTTCTAGCTTTAGCAGAATCGGACTTCACCTTGTCAAATCGAGCTTCTCTTTTAGCTTCCATCTCACGCAAGACTTTTTTCTCTTCATCCATTCTAACCTTGATTTCACCTCTCTCCAGAAGTCTTGCTTCCAGATCAACTTCATGTGATTGAATCACATTCTCAAGCTTTTCTCTTCTGCCGTACCACTCATTAAGTATTTTCTCATCCACCTCTGACTGATCATCTTCAGAAGAATTATTCCTAGCCTTTTCTACAGCGGCAATACTCTTGTTCAGTTTCCCGAGGTCATCTCTTGCTAGCTTCGCCAAACCATTTAAACGTTCAACATCTTTATCAAGGTCAGCCACTTGCTGTTCAAAACCAAAAACAACTTCCAATGCTGAAGAAATATCTTTTCTCAGCAGCATGGTTTCTTCCATAGCTTGGTCAGCCAGCTCTGTTCCTTTAGCAGTCTTAGCATTTTCGGTACGATCTGTTGCGTTTCTTTTTCCAATCTCGAGCCGATCTCCAGCATCAGACTTATACAAATGCTGAATTTCTTTTTCGAGTTTATCTACTGCTTTTTTGATCTGATTTCTTTTTCTTGTAAGCGCCTTTATTTCCTTACGATCACGTAAATAATCATCATAAATAGGGTGTGATTCGAATTTTTCTCGAATAATATTAGCGTCTTTGATATTACCAGCAGTTGATCCAGCATTTAACTGATAGTAGATTTTCTGTTGCCCATCTATGGAAGCAGGAAAAGCAACAATCAAACCTTTTTTGTGAGGAATAGGGTTTCCTTTACTAGTGGCTGTAACCATATCCATAGCCTCAGAGAATTCCACTTCTGTCTTAAAACAGTTAGTCTCACGTCTACGAATCTCTTGCTTCTTATCATCCAACTCCTGAAGCATAGCGTTAAATTCTCTCAACTTACCTTTCATTTCATCTTGGACTTGAGGACTAAGTTTTTTCACAATAGCCTTGAGTCTGGTTTCAGGAATAGGTGCCCAGTTTTCACTCTTAGCAGCCCTCTTCGCTTTTCCTCGAACAAGGTGTGCAATTTTTTTGGCAACTGCAGACTGTTTGATTTTCTTAATTAGCAGCCTGACTTTTTTCGGAAGCCTAACAACTCTCGTTTTTTTAGGAACTGGAATAAAGTCTTCAGAATGCTTATTCGAACTTGCTTTAACTCCAATAAAATTAGGATCCACTTCAATTTGAACCCTCCTCCCAGCCAGTATACCTTCTCCGTCCGCTACAGGCTGAGATTGATCAGCTGCCTCACCTAATTTAACGTAATCACCAACTTTTGCTTGAATTGGTTCCCCTGAATTACCGATAGACATATTAATTACCCCTTCCACTCCTTGGATTAAGATTACTTTTAATAATAGACAGCAATTCTTTAGAACATTAAAAAGCTTGACCAAAAAACAAAGAAAACCATAACCATATGATTTATTTAAAATTCAGCATTGTCAAAAAACAGTCAAACCATTTAAAGAAAAACAAAAAAAACCCTAGCAAAGGGCTTGTTAATAAAAAACCAACTAAAAAACACCACAATCAACCAGTCGCTACTTCTTACCACTCTTATTTTTTTTACCTTTAAGAACTTTCGCTAAATCCTTATTATCATGCTTTACCTCATCGTAACGAACTTCTACTTCATGCTTGTTCCGCTCGTAATCAGAGCTAGCTTTACTTTTCTGGGATTCTTTCTCCTTTTTAGCACCTTTAAGCTCATCATCCCGGCCTTTACGAAAGTCATTTCTGGCACTATCCAAGTCATTTCTCGTTTTCTTATTATCATCTATTTTTTTGCCCAGATTATTAGCAGTTTCACGATTCATTGCTAAGTCAGCCTTAATACCTTCCCATTCTTTTTTCAAAGCACTCTGGTTAACTTCAACCCCTTTAGGTGCAATGCGAGATACAAGTGCACCTATATTCTTCTTATGCCAATTTGACCATTTATCAGCCAAGCCTCCCCTGACTTTACTTCGAGCTTCTTCCCTCTGCACCCTGAGTTCTTTAATCTCTCCCTCAACCTTCTGTTTCTGCTCCTTAATATCCTGCTTTAATTTCTCATAATCGCCTTTGGTCTTTTTAGTACTTGTAGTGAATTGCTCTCTGGCATTTTTCAGTTCTAAACCCTTAACATCCCTTAACCGTTCTCTAATTTCTTTATGATGATTTTTTGCATCAGCTTTTAAATCAGCGGCTGTTTGCTTACCATCATATCTCAAGTTTTCTTTAATCTCAGCTCGTTCTTGAGTAATGTCCTTAATCCTATCGAGTTTTTTTGTATATTCTAAGAACTCAGAACTATTCTTGAAACTTTCAATTGCACGACTCATCTCAGTGCTATTTACGACTGTATTATTATGTTTAAATGATTTCACCTCCAGCTTCCCGTCTTCCCCTTGCCGTACAAGTGTTTTACCTTTCTTTATATCATTTTTAGAGAAGCTTCCTTTTGTAACAATATCAACCATTTTCTTAAAGTCTTCATTTCCCTGTAGCGATTTTACTTCTTCCTCCAATATCCCTTTTTCCTGTTTAAGTGTTGTTAGTTTTTCAACATGGCCATTATGAGTATCAATATAAGCAGAGACCTTGGATTTCGTATCTGGATCACCAACGTTTCCAACAATCTTATCTTTCACCCCATCGCTAATTGGGTTCCAATTATTTTTCCACGCATTCATAATCCGGGTTTTAATTGACGTATGCTTCACATTACCAGGTTCTGTAAGCCCTGGAGTAGGCTGAACTTCTACTTTACGCATAGAGCCATGCGTATGGGACTTACCTACTTCAGAGGTATTTTCCGTCTGAGTTTGTACCGATTGAAATTGTCGGGGACTCCCACCTTGGACGCCTTCCATAGCCACCTCTCCCAAAAATCCTTTTAATTATCTACTAATTAATAGTCTATACGGTTCCACCATATTTTTTTTACAAACAATACGGCCACACTTCTTGTACAGAAATGACGATAACCATATGTTTTTTTTAATAAAAAAGTGTCAAAAATCAGTCAAATCAATTTACCCACCAGAAAACCGGTGATAGCCATCAATCCAACCAGAAAAATAAAGGCATCTAAAAGAGGGCTTCTAAATGGTTTCAGTAACTTAACACGATAAAAAGCATAAACCGGCATTAGATAGAGAATCGTCGCCAGCACCGGTACAACCAGCATTTCCACCATATCAATGACATCCCAATTTGCATAACCCGCCACCCAGCATGTCAGAAGAATAAAGAGAATACTTCCCCTATGCACAGCCCCACGAGGCAATGGACGATGGACATTATGACGGACCCACTGCTGAGTTATAAAACCTTGAAGCCCTTCCAGGGCACCGAGATATACCCCGAAGAATGAACTGGCAATGGCCAGAAATGCAATGATGGGAGCAATAATGGAGAAGATCATATTGTCCGATCGATAAGCAAGCACAGAAAGTACGGGCACATTTTCTTCCCTAGCCTGCAATAGCTCCTGTGGTGTAAGGCTCAGCACACAGGAGAAGACAAACAGCAGGATCACTGCCAGTAACAACACGGTATTTCGCTTTAAAACCTGGCTCGTTTTGTTGTGACAAGCTCTGCTGTCCACAAAATAGCGCTGATAAGCATGAGCAAAAGAGGAGCAAGCGGGCGAGTGATTAAAAGAAAATATCAGCAAAGGAGTTGTAATAAAAAGCACTGATAATGAGTCTTTGATATTAACTGGTTGATCAAAAACAGCACTGTTCCACTGGGGAATCAAATACAGAGACACTGCCACAAGGGTAAAAACCAGTGGATAAACCATTATTTTCACCGACCGGAGCATCCACGCCTCACCAGCATGCATTGCCAGAATCAGAAGGCTCACCAACCCTAAACTCAGTAACCACCTGTCCGGTGGTATCATGTGCAATTGGCGCTCCATATAGCTGATAGCGACATTGGTGATACCAATCGCGTACAAAAGCAATATGGGATAAACAGAAAGAAAGTAAGCCAGGGTTAATAATCGGCCTGCTCGTTCACCAAAATGCTCTCTAACCGTAATGGTAATATTGCCTTCCGGATTCGTAGAAGAGAGACAGAAACGAACAAGGTTGCGATGAGCCAACCAGACCATTGGCCCTGCCAAAACGGCCATAATCACCAGTGGCCAGATGCCACCTGAACCAGCAGTAATCGGCAAATATAGAACACCAGCCCCAATCGCCGTACCAAACAAATTCAGCATCCAGCCGGTATCTCTGGAAGTCCATCGCATTTCAGCAGCCTGACCTGGTTTCTTACTCTGCATAGACTTCAGATTTTCAAGACTGTCTACTGAGCCATCCGACATATATCACCCAAACTGCTGGTAAATCGGTGCTATCCAGGCAGTAATTTCAAAAATTCCTTTTTAACGGCAACTATTATAGTCATGGTGACTGAATTGATATGTTTTTAACTCCCCCCCTTTTTTCCCTTTACGCTCATCACCAGATAGTTAGAAACATCACTTATGCTTTTTTTGCTTATTTTAATCTCAAAATATCCTATTCAGGTTATATATCTTTATCGTCTACTCAGTACAATGGAAAACCTTGCAGCCTCCTGACAGGCCATACGCCGCACATTACTCATAAAAAACTGAGCAGTGAAATAAGCCATGAAGAAAGATAAACAGAAAGTCATTGGAGAAGAATTAACCGATGAACGCTTGAAAGCGTTACTGGACTTGCAACCAACCGCTGGCTGCAGTCGAGATCATCACATCCTGTTAAGAGCCTATCGTTTCCTGCGGGCGGATGATTTTGCCCGCTTTGTACCATTCTTTCTGGAAGCAGGTTTTAACCTGAATGCAAAAGGCAGTGATGGGAAAACACTGGCTGAAATCATCGTTCACCATGAACATGGAGAACCATACCTCAAAGCGCTTACTGACATCAGTGTCCATTAACAACCAAAAAACTACCTGAATTAATACTCAGGTAGTCTGATACTTTTATGCCGCTCTTTCGAGTTCTGTAGCTACTTTCACAACTCTGAGTGAGCAGCACTTTTCACTCAGAGCTATATAGAGGATGTTACCCCTGAACAGGCTTTGCTACGTCTGAAGAACGTACAGATGTCAGCATACCCAGAACACCACCCAGAACACCCGGTAACAACCATACCAGACCTTCCTTCTGCAATGGCAGGTAAGCAAGCAAATCATAAGCAGGCCCAACAAAAGAGAGACCGGCTGCGTGCAAGCCTTCCACGATGCTGATCAGCCCCACCGGAATCAGGACACAGGTCATTACCCGTTTCGGGTTTCCCATCCATGATTTCAGCAATGTCACCACAATCAGGGCAATGGCTACAGGATAGATAATCAACAATGCTGGAATGGTGACTTTCAACAGGGTATTCAATCCAACATTAGCAATCAAAGCACTGGCCAGAGCACAGAGAATAACCCAGTTGCGATAGTTCAGAGCAGGAAAGACCCGGGAGAAATATTCACCGCAGGCACTGAGCAGGCCAATAGCTGTCGTCAAACAGGCCAGAATAACCGTGATCGCCAGTACCACCTTACCCCAGGAGCCAAATACCGCATTAACAAACAGGCTGATGATCTCTGCACCATTTTGCGGAGCCGCTGCCAGCTGATGACTGGTGGAACCGGTGTAACCCAGCACCAGGTACACCAGTGACAACCCTACAGAAGCAATCAGACCGGCAATGAATGTATAACGCGCAACCTGTCGCGTGTCGGTAACGCCTTTATTCTGAATGGCATTAATAATAACGACACCAAACACCAGAGCACCCAGTGTATCCATGGTCTGGTAGCCTTCACGGAAACCATTAAAGAATCCCTGGCTGATCATGGATTCAGTGGTAGCACCAGCTTCTCCCTGGGGGAAAAGGAAAGCACCGACGGCAATAACAACAAGAACAACCACCAGCAGTGGTGTGATCAGTTTGCCTACCGTCTCGATCAATCTGCCAGGGAACAACGCCAGGTAGAGCGCTATGGCAAAGAAAGCGACAGAGAACAGAGCCAGTGAAAGTGTGCTGGGGCCACTCATAAAGGGCAGCAAACCAAGCTCATAAGAGACCACTGCAGTTCTGGGTGAAGCGAACAGAGGTCCGATAGCCAGGAAGAGAACAACAGCAAACGTTAAGGCAACCTTCGGAGGAAAAATTGCCGTCAGCTTTTCAAGACCTCCACCTGCACGGGCACAGGCAATCACACCCAGCAGTGGTAGGCCAACACCAGTCAGAAGGAATCCCAGCATTGCAACAATCAGCTCAGTTCCAGCCATGTGCCCCAGAAATGGGGGAAAGATAATATTTCCAGCTCCCAGAAAGAGAGCGAAAGTCATCAGGCCCGTAGCGATGATGTCTGTGGTTTTTAACGTCTGCGGCAAAACCAGTCCCCTGTACCCATTCTTCCCGGAAAGCCACGGCTTAACCATACGAAAACGGTTAAGCCAATAATCAGGAAGAATATTTTTTAGAAGTGAGCTTAAAGAGGCTGGATATCGAGCCTCCTGAGGGTAACCTTTATTTCACAGATAAGGCTTTAGCCGTATCAGTGCTTTCACCTAAAAATAATAAAAAGACAGGATTTATTGAGATTTAAACAATAATAAAGAAAAATTTTCTACAGGAAGCACATAACGTTAATAGTAATCACTATCAACCCTATGCCCAGGATCGAATCACAACAGTGGGCTTAACAGTTGCATGGTATTTTCCAGCAACTTCCGCCGAAAGGGTCTTTGAGTCCAACGGTTGATATCCACTGCTTCAGCCTGCTTCATATACGACTGCAGCACATGAAAAATCTGCTGACCAAACCCATCGTCGTAGACGATCAGCGTTACCTCATAGTTCAGCCAGACACTTCGCATATCCAGGTTCACAGTACCAAACAGCGCCGTCTCACGATCCACCAGAACACACTTGGTGTGCAACAGCCCCCCATTAAACTGCTGAATATTGACACCTGCCTGCAGTAATTCCAGATAATAGGAACGACTGGCATGGTGAACCATTCTTGAGTCATTTTTTGCGGGAACCAGTAACTGTACATCAACACCACGCATCGCCGCTGACTTCAATGCCGTCAGCAATGACTCATCCGGAACAAAATAAGGTGTACTGATCAGCAGTTCTTCACGGCTTTCATAAATGGCCGCCAATAGGACCTGTTGCAACATTTCCCGGTCTACGTCCGGACCGGATGGCAGAACATGGACACACGCACCCTCTCGCCCACGGTGCTTTGCGGAAGGATATTCATACTGACGATTCAATGATGGATGCCCCTGCCCAGTTTCCAGTGCTTTGTCCCACTGGACTATGGCACCAAGCACATGAGCAGCAACCCCATCAATTCTAACCATGGCATCCACCCACTGCCCTACCTTGGCGTCCTGTTTGAATAGAGATGGATCAACCAGGTTAAAACTTCCGGTCCAGGCCACCTGATCATCCACAACCAGAATCTTCCGATGATTGCGAATATCTATGCGTTCCACCAGCATTCGGAATGGCCCACCCGACATCGAAGCCGTCACACTGATCCCTTCCAGACGGAAACGGCGTGACCAGATACCACTCAAGAAGCCCCGACTACCAACATTATCCAATATAACCAGACAATCCACTCCTCGTCTGGCAGCCCGGATGACTGCATCCGCCACCTCCTCGGCACGTCCGACTGGCTCCCAGATATAGAACTCAATAATCACACTCTGGCGTGCACTTTCTATATCACGCAGAAGGTGGTCGATAATGCTTTCAAAGCCTGAAAAAAGCTGCAAATGGTTACCCGGTAAAAGGGGAACACTCATGCTCTTTTCCGCCAGTGAGAAAATACCATTGTGAGAAGTGACCGGACAGCGAGATGGTTCGCTATCTGAAATAATCCGGGACAGGTGTTGATACCATTGAGCATAGTCCGGATAAAGTGCACGCATGCGCTTAAGACGTCGGGTGCCCAGACGAGGTGAACCAAACAAAAGGTAAAGAACAAACCCTGCGACCGGCAGAGCAAAGAGCAACACCAACCACGCCAGGGAAACACCCACAGGCCTTCGAGTCATAATCACCACAACTGCAAACGCAATAATGGCTCCCAAATAGGCAGCACCAAACAGCCAGCTTAACCAGGTTGTTTCCATGTATTAATATTCCGAACCTGCCTGAAAGGCACCCGGGAACAGGTAATCTCAGCAGGAAAAAAGGGACAATGGTTTCAGACAAGATGCCTTTCACTGCAAAAAATGTCCATAATTTCCCCAAAGAAGTTTGGCGGTCATTGCCAGAGAAACACAAACGATCATGGGACGAATCAATGTCTGACCTCGGCTCAAAACCACAGTGGAGCCAAGCCGGGCACCAATAATCTGCCCTAACATCATGATCAGACCTACTGTCCAGACCACATGCCCGCCAATAATAAAAAATAACAATGAGGCGATGTTACTGGTGCAGTTCAACACTTTGGTATGAGCCGTGGCACTGGTGATGGAATAACCCAGTAAACTCACAAAGGCTATGGTAAAAAACGAGCCCGTACCGGGACCAAAAAATCCGTCATAAAAACCAATAACCACTGCCGCTGTAAATGAAAACACCGACAGAGATATCATCTGTTGTGATTGGTCACTACTCAGTCGAGGAGAAAATAAAAAGTAAAGGACGATGCCGATCAGCAAAAATGGAATTGCCTGTTCCAGAACCCCCGCATCTATTCTCTGTACCAATAGAGTCCCCAGCATGCTGCCACTAAAGGTCATGACAATTGCCAGACGCATCTCCCTGAGGTTAACCGCCCCTCTGGAAATAAAGTAAAAGCTCGCGGAAAGCGTGCCTCCGGCTCCCTGGAGTTTATTGGTCGCCAACGCCTGAACAGGCGAAAGCCCTGCAGCCAGAAGAGCCGGCATAGCGATCAGCCCGCCTCCCCCAGCAATAGAATCAACAAAACCGGCCGCCGTGGACACGGCAAAAAGAAAAATGACAAGTTCCAGTGTGATGGTCGCGTCCAAGGTCAATCCTTGCAAATAAAGGGTGATGATTCGTGGGGGCGTAATGATAGAACGTCCAGAAAAAAATATTCAGGCAAAATTGACCCAACACTCAGTGGAATCTACTTATCTATAATACGAACACCTCCTGACCCACCCGATAGAAATGGCAATAACCCGCAGGCACTGTATCCAATCACTTGGACTGATGGCACTGGTCTCAGCCACCTCTCCATGTCTTGCTGCACAGCTGGCTATTGAATATCCATGGCAGGCCCTGCTGGGAGTCAGCCTTCTTGGTGAGCACGATTACCAGGCAGAAATTGAGGGGGAAATCCCCACCTATTTGGAAGGTACACTTTATAGAACTCAGCTTTAGAGCTTCACTGGTACATTCGATTTAATTTTTATATGAGTTAAACCAACCGTCACACATAATAAATCCAGGCGGTTGTGATGTACTCTTTAGAACAAACAAAAATATTAAAAGAACTTTCGTTCTATATTACTTTCCTTACCAGAGCTGTTTCTGCGAAAGCTGCACCAGTGTTTTGCGAATTGCTCATTGGTAGCATGCTCTCCGGTGAGGGGTTCCTGACTCAGGCTCTGCTTGCCATCCAGTACGATAAAGTCTGGAGCAGCTATCATCATTGGGTTGCCTTCGGGTGCTGGCGTTGGCGAAATCTTGCTCATCAACTGACACTGTTAGTCAGTTCCAAAGCACCTGAAGAGGAACCGGTTCCCGTTATTCTCGATGACCTGATCCTTGAGCGTTGTTCAGAGAACGCGCCTGCCTGTCGCATCCACCGACAGCACAGCCAGAAAAAGAACCGTGC
>OODV01000351.1 GCA_900299555.1 uncultured Endozoicomonas sp. | reverse complement strand
GCTGCGAGGCCTGGAACAATCTATGCGGCGAAGCTGGACGTCTATTCAGTTTATGCTCTCGCCAGTGGGCAGTTATACAGTAGTTAGAAAAGGCAATTGGTATTACACCTGCTTTCTCGAATTCCAGAGACTCAATCATGATGTCGTGAATATCATGCTTTGAGGTTTCTAACAGTTCACCAATACCCAGTGACGGATGTTCTCCCATCAGTGTAATCATCTCTCCGGCTTCATGGGCATGTGTCAGTGTTTCTGTCGCAGCCAACCAATAATAGGAATACGACTGTAGCCAAACACCATAAAACTGTAATGGGTATAACAGACAACACCTGCCAGCTCGTGTTCAAGAATAGTATTCAGCTTGGCAGCGGTGGCCCGTTTGTTATCAGTCATAGATACTCCGATTCTGATTACAGATCGGAGTATTAGTGTAGATCGGGAATCGTTATAGGGCGGGAAGGGGGGCGGTGGGCTATAGAAACTGGCTTATACAAGCCAGTTTCCTGTAATTCCTATAACTCCCATACTTTCTCTGCATAGTCTCCGATGGAGCGGTCAGAAGAGAATCGTCCCAGTCGGGCGGTATTCAGAACCGCCTTACGCCACCAGAGCCTTGGCTTACGGAAGGTTTCGGACACTTTTTGCTGAGCCTCTCGATAACTCTCAAAGTCAGCCAGCGCCATGAACTGATCACGATGCATCAGGTCTTCCGCAACTGGCTTCAGAAGGTCGGGTTTGTGCTGGCAGAAGGAGCCATTCATCAGGGAGTCAATGGCCCGCTTCAGTACAGGGTTGCTCTCATAATAATGGTATGGGTTGTAACCCTGCTGTTGCAGTGCGGCAATCTCATCAACGGTTTTTCCGAAGATAAAGATATTGTCATCACCCACCGCTTCGGCAATTTCCACGTTGGCGCCGTCCAGGGTTCCGATGGTCAGCGCGCCATTCAGGCCCAGCTTCATATTTCCGGTACCGGAGGCTTCAAAGCCCGCAGTGGAGATCTGCTCGGAAAGATCAGCAGCAGGAATAATCTGCTCCGCCAGACTGACGCGATAATCCGGCAGGAATACCACTTTCAGACGGTCATCCAAACGACGGTCGTTGTTGATAACCTGGGCAATTTTGTTGATGGCCAGAATAATCTGCTTGGCCAGTACATAACCTGGCGCAGCTTTGGCGCTAAAGACAAATACTCTTGGGGTATGGTCTGCATCCGGTTTATCCAGCATTTCGTGATACAGACTGATGATGTGCAACAGGTTTAACTGCTGACGCTTGTACTCGTGCAGTCGTTTAATCTGAACGTCAAACAGCGCATTTGGGTTAACGGTGACCTTACACTCTTTCTCAATCAACCGTGCAAGCCGTTCCTTGTTTTTGAAACGGACATTGGCGAATGCATCCAGGAAGTCTGGAGATTCAGCCAGGGGCATCAGTTTTTCCAGCTGATCAAGGTCAGTACGCCAGTCGGTGCCGATATTGCGGTCCAGCAGTCGTGCCAGGCCAGGGTTGCAGTGAGCCAGCCAGCGTCTTGGGGTGACACCGTTGGTAACGTTTACCAGCTTACCGGGGTACAGCGCATCAAACTCAGGGAACAGGTTGGCTTTTACCAGCCCGCTGTGCAGCGCGGCAACGCCATTGACCCGGCGACTGCCAATCACAGACAGGTTGGCCATGCGGATCATGCGATCACCATTGTCCAGCTCTTCGAAGATACTGACTTTCTGGATGATCTCGAGATTGTCTCCCCATTGTTCTTTGGCTTCGCCGTTCAGGAAGACATAGTTGATCATCTCAATGATCTGCAGGTGTCTTGGGAGAATACGACCCAGCAGGGATGCAGACCATTTCTCCAGAGCTTCTGGTAACAGAGTGTGGTTAGTGTAGTGACACATCTCCTGGGTGATGGCCCAGGCCTGGTTCCAGACCATGCCCTCTTCGTCCATCAGTAGACGCATCAATTCAGGAATGGCGATGGCCGGGTGCGTGTCGTTCAATTGCAGGGCGTAGTGTTTTGCCAGACTGCCCATTGGCAGGCCACGCTGTTTGTGCTGGCGGATAATATCTTTAAGGGAGCAGGCCGTGAAGAAGTACTGCTGGATCAGCCGCAGATCTTTACCCTGTGGCGTTGAGTCTTCCGGGTAGAGAACACCGGAAATGGTGTCACCATCCACCAGGTTGCGGCAGGCTTCCAGGTACTCACCCTGGTTATACTTGTCCAGATCAATCGGGTAGGCGCCGACCAGACTTTCCCAGAGACGCAGGCGGTTTACATATTGGCCACCAAAGGATGGAATGGTGATATCCCATGGCACACCGAAGAGTTTTTTGCCTGGTATCCAGCGATTATTGCCATCGTGATCCATTTCCATATGACCAAACAGGCCAATTTCTACGGTTTCTGATGGACGGCAGGTTTCCCAGGGGCTGCCAAATTCACGCCAGACATCTGGCTTTTCTTTCTGGTAACCATCCACAAAGACCTGACGGAACAGGCCATAACGGTAGTTGATACCGTAACCGGTGGCTGGAATATTCCGGTTGGCCAGAGAATCCATAAAACAGGCGGCCAGACGACCCAGGCCACCATTGCCCAGCGACATGTCCCGCTCCTGATCCAGAACATCAGAAATACGTACGCCGTGGGATTGCAACAGGGTGGCTGCGGTTTCGTAAAGGCCAAGGTTCATCAGGGCGTCGCCCAACAGGCGTCCCATCAGGAATTCCATGGATAGATAGCAGACATGACGATCCTGCTGGCTTTCATCCAGGCTGCTCTGCTGCAGTTGGTCAAGATTGATGTCACGCAGCGTCAGTGACAGTGCCTGCCACCAGTCGCGGGCGGTTGCGCGCTTAGGGGTAGTGCCCAGCTCACGACGGAGGTGTTTTTCCAGCGCTATAGCGAAGGTGTTGTTATTGGCTTCGAAATCAATATTTTTGTTGCTTTTCACGGCATGATTTTCCTTGTTGCCAGAAGTCACTCTCGGTTGAAATGAAAGAGAGCAGCATCTTTGAATTAAGACTTTGTAATTGTTAATCGACAGAGTGATTTTGTTTGTTAATTGATCAATTGAAGAATAAAAGTGTTTTACTCATTAAATTCAGTAAAGGTTGCTGTTCATTGTTTCGGAAAATAATTCTACTTGTCAATTTGAATAACAGAAGTTTCTAAATCCTTATTATTTTTAATAAATAATGAATTAACAACAGGCTTTATAATATTTCAAATTTGAACATTCTCTTTCGAATGGGTCCGTATAAAAACAAAATATCCAGAAGTTTTTCTTAAACAAACAAGCTATCCATTTTGGAGGTAAGTAAAAGAGGTTTTCTTTTTGGCATCATGATTTAATGCCGTTAAAAGTGGCTGAAGTGCTGCTTAATTAGTGAATTCCATAAAATAATCGAATGCTTAAAAAACAGTCAAAAGAGATAACTGAAAAGATAAATGGTTGATGTATCTTTTCAAATCGATCTAAGCGATACGGTGAGTTTATGTGAAGGCGAAAACGATAAATATTGAGCGCCTGGCCGCATGCTATGGCCTGAGTGGGGAGTATAACGACTGGGCTGGTAATCCGGTTAAGGTACCCGTTGAGAAAATGATTCCAATACTTGAGGCCATGGGTCTTAAATTGGATACCGATCAATTGATTGACCAGCAGGTTGAAGACGTTGAAAAGCAACGCTGGCAATCGGTTTTACCCGGTGTTGCTGTGCTGCACAAAGGCAGCCCTTTTGAACTGGAGCTGCACTTACCGGCCAGTAAGCTGAAAGATACGATCAAGCTGAACCTGACTCTGGAAAATGGCAAACAGCGACTGCTGGAGCTCTCTGGAAAGGAAGGGCAGTACAAAGAGGTGGCCCGCAATAAACTCGGGCGGACAACCGTTGTCAGGATCAATGCGCTCCTGCCTGATGATCTGCCAGAGGGTTATCATCAGCTGCAACTGCAAGCGGTAAAAAAGAAGAAGGGCGATAAAAAGCCCGAAGGCGGTGAAAGCTGCGCGTTGATCATTGCTCCTGAAACCTGCTATGAACCGGAAGCACTGGCCAAGGGCCAGAAAATCTGGGGATCGGCTATTCAGCTCTATGCGCTGCGTTCCGCAAGAAACTGGGGGATGGGGGATTTTACCGATCTTAAGGAAACGGTAACGGCACTGGCTGCAAAAGGCGCTCATATTGTTGGACTGAACCCCATTCATGCGCTGTACCCTGCGGGGCCTCAGCATTGCAGCCCTTACAGCCCTTCCAGTCGGAGCTTCCTGAACCCTCTTTATATCGATGTAGAAGCGGTTGCTGAGTTTGAGTTCAGTGATGATGCTCGCCGATTGATGGATGATCAGGCATTTCAAGCCAAACTGTCCGAAGCCAGATCGGCAACCCATGTGAACTATCCTGCAGTGGCTGAGCTGAAGATGGTCGTGCTGGAAAAGCTCTATGACACCTTTGTCAGTCGAGAGTTGAAAGCAAAGAGTCCGCGGGCTAAACAGTTTAAGGCATTCTGCAAAACGTGGGGTGAGAGCCTGGATCGTCAGGCGCTTTATGATGCGCTCTTTGAGCATCATCTTAAGCAGGATGCCCATGCCTGGGGCTGGCGTCATTGGCCAGAGTCTCTGCAGAATCCGGAAAGTTCAGAAACCAAAGCCTTTGCCAAAGAGCATAAAGAGCGAGTTCGTTTTTACACCTGGCTTCAGTGGGTGGCCGATGGTCAGCTGGAAGATGCCCAGCAGGCTGCACAGCAGTCCGGCATGATGGTTGGACTCTATCGTGACCTGGCGGTTGGCGTTGACAGTGGTGGGGCGGATGTATGGTCCGATCGTGAACTCTATTGTCTGGATGCCAGTGTCGGTGCGCCGCCTGATGGTGTTGCCCCGCAGGGACAGAACTGGGGTTTACCACCATTTAATCCCGAAGCGCTGAAAGCATCCGCTTACCAGCCATTTATTGAGATGGTTCGCGCCAATATGGATCACTGTGGCGCATTGCGCATTGACCATGTGATGGGATTACTGCGACTGTGGTGGTGTCCAAACGGCAAGACCGCAGACTTCGGGTGTTACGTTCGTTATCCGCTTCAGGACCTGCTAGGCATTATCAAGCTGGAGAGTCAGCGCCATCAGAGCCTGGTGTTTGGTGAAGACCTCGGCACGGTACCAGAAGAAATTTCAGAAAGCCTGCCGCCAGCAAAATTCTACTCCAACACCGTAGGGTTATTTGAGAAGCTGGAAGAGGATCGGTTTACCGCGCCAGTGTATTATCCGGGCAGAACCCTGGCCTGCATGTCCAATCATGACATTCCTACGCTGAATGCCTGGTGGAACTGTCTGGATCTGGATCTGTGGCGTGAGCTGGGCACTTATGATGAAGAGCGCTGTGAGCGGGAAAAGAACGAGCGTCATGTCGCCAAGGTGGCATTGCTGAACACGCTGGCTGATATTGGTGAACTACCACCGGGTATGGATCCTGAGCGGATGGAGACCATGGCCTTTTCCCGCGAGCTGATGGAACGTCTGCATTATTATCTGGTTCGCTCCAATGCACTGATCACCGTTATTCAGCTGGAAGATTGCATGATGCTGGATACGCCGGTGAATGTTCCGGGAACCTGTGAGGAATATCCTAACTGGCGTCGTCGACTGACCAGTGACGTTGCTGCTTTGGTTCAACAGGAGGAGATGGAGCAGTTTCTTAAGAACGTAAATATCATCCGGGGAGCAGAGCAGGCAGCGTTTTGAGTTTACAGGGCAGAGAGCCTGCTTTCAGGGTTCTTTGCTCCTGCTTCTTTTTCTGGAAGTTTTCTCGCTCCCATGATGACCATGGGAGCGTTGTCAGTTGCAGGCCAGCAGACAGTAAGAATTAATCCTGCTGATGCCCACGCCACATCTTGTAATTATTCATCAGCAGCGATTTACCCAGCAGTTGTGCTGCGACAGGGGCCGTCATCAGGATAAATGCGATAATACCGACTGCCCGTGAAATGACGGACGTATCGTGAAAGTGCAGCGCAACAGCCACCATAATCAAGCCAACCCCGATGGTGCCCGCCTTGGTAGACGAATGCATGCGTATATAGGCATCAGGCATTCGTAAAATACCCAGCGCAGAGAAAAAGCTGAACAGTACCCCGACGATTAAACAGCTGGCGACCACCCAATCCATCATAATTCTTCTCCTGGCTTTGAACCTGAGTTTGAGCCCGAGTCTGCATCCGACTGACTTAGTGGCACGCGCATAATAAAGCGGGCAAAGGCAATCGTACTGAGAAACGCAACCAGTGCCAGAGTGATGGCAATGTCCATAAATGCGGTGGCGTTGCTGTAAATAGTAAAGACGCCAATAAAACCGATGGTGATAAAGGCGATCAGGTCCAGGGCGATAACACGATCGGCCAGTGAGGGTCCTTTGCACAGTCGGATGAATGCCAGGGCAAGACCGGCTAACAAACCGGCAAAGGCGAAGTTAGTCGCAAAAGCCATAATGTCAGTCACGGGTCACCTCCAGAATACGGCGTTCCAATGTTTCTTTAATGTCGTCGATCACCGACTGCTCGTCCTGGCTGAACATGGCATGTATGACCAGATACTTACGATCTTCACTGACGTCCAGGCTCAGCGATCCCGGCGTCAGCGATACGATATTGGCCAATAACATAATCTCAAATTCAGACTCTACGGCCAGTGGTACGTTGATGATGGCCGGATGACTCAGGTGAGTCGGGGTGATGACATCCCACACTACCTGCAGGCTACTGGTCAGTAGTTTGTAGAGGAAAACTGCCAGCAGTTTCAGGGCTGCCCAGAGCTTGCGGCCATAATTGGGTTTATTCCGGAACGGCTCCGTCAGTAGCAGAGCAAAAAAGCCAACCACAAAACCAATGGTAAAGTCGGTGCTGCCGTAGTTGCCGTTCAGCAGCATCCAACCAAACGCCAGGAGAATGTTTAATAAAAACAAGTTCATTGTTGCATTCCTCCTGCAGGTGCTGCTGGTAAAGAAGGTATGGATAGCTGAGCTGCGTAGGGAGTGCTGTCGCTACCAAGCACAGCATTAATGTAAGGCTGTGGGTTGAGTAGGTTGGTTGCGGAGGTTTCTGCCAGCTGATAAATGGGCTCGACCATCAAACCGATCAGAACGGTAATCACCGCCAGTACCGCAATAGGTGTGATGTACAGGCAGTTTTCCTTCCACGTCAGAGAGGCTGGTGCTGCTGCATTCTCTGGCAGTGGTTTCCAGAACGCTTCCGCCCAGATTTTGGTCATTGAGTAAATGGTCATCAGACCAACAAATAATGCGGTTGCTGCCAGTAAATAGTCTTCAGTGAGCAGGCTTGCCTTGATCACCAGAAACTTGCCCCAGAAACCGGACAGTGGTGGAAAGCCGGCCAGAGAAAAAGCCGGAATCAAAAACAGCAGCGCCAGCCAGGGCATGGCGCTATAGGCACCACCCAGCTCACGCAAGTTGTCGCTGCCCTGTTTGCGTTTCAAAAAGCCGCCAATCAGGAACAGGTTAGCCTTAACAATAATGTGATGGATGATGTAGAAAATCGCCCCCGTAATGGCCAATGGTGTATAGATGGCCAGCCCCATCAGCATATACCCAATCTGACTGATAATATGAAACGACAGTATGCGTTTAATATTGAACTGACTGGCAGCACCAAGAACGCCGGTCAGCATGGTCAGGCCGGCAATCACAATCAGCAAAGGCTGGTAACCACTGTCCACTAGGTCGAACACGATAGTGAAGACACGCATCAAGGCGTAAACGCCAACCTTGGTCAGCAGCGCAGCGTACAGGGCAACGATGGCACTGGGCAGATGGTGATAGGATGCTGGCAGCCAGGAGAAGACTGGGAACGCCGATGCTTTGATGGCAAAACCAAATAGAAACAGCCCGGAAATGAGCATCATGGTGGTGTCCGGCAGCTGTGCAACTTTGGCGTGCAGGTCGGCCATGTTCAATGTGCCGGTAGCACCATAAAGCAGACCGATGGCCAGCAGGAAAACCATGGTGGATATCAGGTTGAGTACGACGTATTTCACCGCCGCATCCACTTGCTCTTTATTCGCACCCAGCACCATCAAACCAAATGAAGTAATCAGCATGACTTCAAAAAACACATAGAGGTTGAAGATGTCGCCGGTTAAAAAGCTGCCCATAACACCGGCAAGCAGGGCATGAATCAGGCTGTGGTAAATGGCATAGAACGGTTTACTGCGCAAATCGGCGGTGCTGTAGAGCACAATGGCGATACCGATAATGGCGGTAATCAATACCATGCTGGCGGACAGCAGGTCGGCAACAAAGACAATACCGAAGGGGGCTTTCCAGTCCCCAAAAGCGGTCACCTGCAGTCCGTTTGAGATAACCTGTTGCATCAGCAATATGGCGACACACAGATTAGCGATCGCACCGCACCAGCTGATCACAGACGACAGTGAACGGGCGCGAAAGCTGAAGGCGCAGGCCGTTGCGGTAAGCAACGGAATAAAAATAGGCATAACCAGCAGCCAATGCGTCATTACTCGGCCTCCGCGTGTTGCATTTTATCCATGTCAGCAGTGCCAAGCTCTTTGATGGCGCGATAGGCCAGTAATAAGGTGAATAACAGCAGACCGAAACCGATCACGATAGCCGTAAGAATGAGTGCCTGAGGCAGTGGGTTCGCGTAACCGGCAGCAGGGAGTAAAGCGTCACTGGCAATCAGCGGTGGATTGCCACGGGTTAATCGACCGGCGACAAAAATGGCCAGGTTGATGGCATTGCTGACCAGAATCATACCGAACAGAAAGCGTACGATATGGCGCTCCAGCATCAGGAAAACACCACAGGCAGTCATCAGGCCAACGACCAGACACCAGAGAAATTCCATTAACTTAACTCCTCTTCCACATTCAGAAGAACCATCAGCACGGAGCCGATGACGGCGAGATAGATGCCGATGTCAAACAGCAGTGGGCTGCCGATTTTGCCCCACCACAGGCCGGAGAGAAAAGGCTGCCCAAAGAACAGTGGCAGCAGTCCGGCCAGAAGCGCGATTAACACACCTGAACCAGCAAAGACCGCTGGTGGGTAGATCAGGCGGTCGCGCACGTAGTCAGTGGTTTCAGCCAGCATTAACAGGGCAAAGGCAATTACTGCAATAAGACCTGCGATAAATCCACCGCCCGGATTGTTGTGGCCGCGCAACAGCAGATAAACAGAAAACACCAGCATCAGCACCGTGACGAAATGGGCACTGGTACGAAAAATAATCGATGACATTAACGGTGCTCCTTGTCGGTTTCAGAGACCAGCTTGTTAATCCGTTTACCGGCCAATACGGCGACGGCGGCCAGTCCGGCAATCACCACCACTACGGCCTCACCAAGGGTGTCGAAAGCGCGGAAGTCCACCAGGATAACATTGACGATATTGCGTCCCTTACCACCACTGACGCTGGTTTGGGCATAGAACTCGGAGATTTCCTGATTCATGGGGACGGCAGTGATAATCCATAGCGCCAGAGTGATGCTGATACCGATACCTGCAGCAACACAGGCGTGAATAATACGACGAGAGGTTGAATGCCGGGGGACAGAGCTGACAGCGGATAAGTGGCGCAACACGATGGCGATAAAGACAACCAGCAGGGTTTCGACCAGAAGCTGTGTTTTGGCAACATCCGGTGCGCTGTATACCAGAAACACCATCGTGGTTAGAAAACCGATCGTACCAAGTGCGGCAACCGCCAATAACAGGGTACGGGCTTTAACCACCACAAAAGCGGCAATGACCAGAAACACCGCAAGTACGACGTCGTAGTAATACAGATCCCATTCAATAGAGGGCAGTGGGTGTATTTGCCAGAACGCTTTACCAAGAACCGTTCCAAGAAAAGCCAGCAGCACCAGGAAGAACTGCAGGCTGTATTGGGTGAGGTGGCCATGTTGCAACACACGGGTTTGCCAGTTCGCCAGTTTAATCACTGCATTCAGCAGGTGCTGGTAAACCGCTGGTCCGGAGGTCAACCCAGACAGGTGTTGGTCAAGTCGTGGCTTCAAACGTGGATAAGCGACATAGAGCAGAATACCAAGTAACAGCGTGAGTGCGCTTAACAGCAGTGGCAGATTTAAGCCTTCCCAGAGTTTGACCGTTTTCACCTGAGGGGTTGCCAGCATCACCGAGGCAGCAGGATCAATTATCACACCCTGGTACCAGTTCAGCAGTGCCACCGGCACAATAACTGACAGCAGCGCCAGAACGATGGGTGGCAACCAGAGCAGCTGATTATGCTCAACGGCTTTCAACGGTGCAGCTTTTGGGTGATGAGGTTTTAAAAAAGGTTTGATCAGGATCAGCAATGCCAGAGCGACCATAATGGCATTAGCCAGCAGCATGGTGCCGGAAAGCACCCAGCCAAATTCGAGGCCTGCTTTGTAGAGGTATTCCTTGGACAGGAAGCCAAAAGATGGCGGCAGGCCAGCCTTGGAAGCGGCGGTTACTAAAGCGGCGGTGAAGCTGATGGCCAGCACTGCACGCAGGCCAGCCAGCTCATGGTATTCACGGGTACCGGTGGCCTTATCGATATTGCCGACCACCATAAATAGCCCGGCCTTATAAAAGGAATGAGCAGCAATTAAGAGTAACGCAGCAGTCACGGCATAACTGCTGCCGATGCCAATCAGCATGACCAGCTGGCCAAGAATGACATTGGTACTGAAGGCAAGCATCAGCTTTAAGTCGGTCTGGCGGTAGGCCTGTATGGCGCACCACAGGGCAGTGAAGGTACCGGCACTGCACAGCAGTGTGAACCATAACGAGCTATCGCCATACACGGGCAGCAGTCTCGCTAGCAGATATACGCCCGCTTTTACCATGGTGGATGAGTGCAGATAGGCGCTGACGGGGGTGGGGGCAGCCATGGCGCCCGGTAGCCAGAAATGAAAGGGAAGCTGTGCCGATTTAGTGAATGCGCCAAGCAGAATAAGTAGCAGTGATGGGGTAAACCATGGCTGCTGAGCCAGTGAAGCCCCTTGGGTGATGATGGTGCTGATACTGTAGGTGCCTGCCATTTCACCCAGCATAATCAAGCCAGCCAGCATCGCCAGACCGCCAGTGCCGGTGACCAGCATGGCCTGCAGAGCGTTCTTGCGTGATCCTTCTTTCTCGTGGTTAAAGCCAATCAACAAATAAGACGTGAGTGTGGTTAATTCCCAAAATACGAACAGCAACAGCAGATTGTCGGCCAGTACTAATCCCAGCATGGCCAGCATGAACAGGGTCAGATACAGGTGGAACGCTGCGCGGCCTTTATAGGGTTTCATGTAGGCAATGGCGTAGAGCTGAACCAGAAACCCGACGCCGCTGATCAGGCTGGCAAACAACACGCTGAGGCCGTCAAGGCGGAGCGAAAACGGAATATCAAGGGATGGAATCCAGGGCCAATACAGCAGAGTCTCCGGTGGTTTATAGCTGGCGCCGATCAGTAGAAAAATCCCAAGCGGTAGCAGTGCGCAGAACGCTAACCAGAGTTTGAGTATTGGATTTGGCATGAAGTGAGGCCGTAAATACCGTTTTGATGAGAAAGCCGAAATTAATATCGGGCATTATAATGACACTATCGCCCTACTATATATAAAAGTTATGTTGCCCATAAGAGGTAGTGTTCACGGTTGTATGTTGCTGCTCTTTATTGGGTTATGGTTCGAACTTCCCAATGAGCTGGAGAAAGAGGCGAGTTGAGTCATTAGTCGAGTGCACTACGGCATCTTCCGCGATTAGTGCTGACTGTGCCTGGGGGGATTTGCGGTATATTGCAAAGGAACCTATATCAGGTTACAGCAATCCACAATATTAATGATGTTCGCCCGACCTCTATAATGCCCGCCAGATAAAATGACATTCCGCTCTTCCATATAACAAAAACTTGTTTGAACGCTTGTGTTGACAGCAGGTTTTGTGGTTAGTAGAATTTCTCGTCCTTTTGTCTGGGTGACATTGATTGCCCGACGTTGTTCTTTATATACACCATGGTTAGAACAAGATGAGTCAAGCTCAGCAAATTCGTATCAGATTGAAGGCTTTTGATCATCGCCTGATTGACCAGTCTACGCAGGAAATCGTTGATACTGCGAAGAGAACTGGTGCGCAGGTGCGTGGTCCAATCCCTCTGCCAACCCGAAAAGAGCGTTTTACGGTTCTGATTTCTCCACACGTCAACAAAGACGCTCGTGATCAGTATGAAATCCGTACCCATAAGCGTCTTCTCGACATTATCGAGCCCACCGAAAAAACTGTAGACGCACTGATGAAGCTGGATCTGGCAGCCGGCGTTGAAGTGCAGATCAGTCTCGGTTAATGAGGCCATGGGCTCTCCATCAAAGTGTGCACACTTTTGTGTAACAGCTCTGAAGTGAGCGGCCATAGTGGGTAATAGCCCCGTACACGAGAGAGGTTGAAATGACTATTGGATTAGTCGGCAAGAAACGCGGTATGACCCGTGTTTTCACCGAAGACGGTGCTTCCATACCAGTTACCGTAATTGAAGTAGATCCAAACCGCGTTACCCAGGTTAAAACCCTGGAAACCGATGGATACACAGCAATTCAGGTGACTTCTGGTAGCAAGAAAAGCAGCCGTCTGAGTAAGCCAGAAGCTGGCCACTTCGCCAAAGCAGGCGTTGAAGCTGGATCTGGTCTCTGGGAATTCCGAATCGATGCAGACGCTTCTTACAGTGTTGGCGACGTTATCGGTGTGGATCTGTTTGCAGATGGTCAGAAAGTAGACGTTACCGGTCAGTCCAAGGGTAAGGGGTTCCAGGGCGTTATCAAACGCTACAACTTCCGTATGCAGGACGCGACTCACGGTAACTCTCTGTCTCACCGTGCACCTGGCTCTATTGGTCAGTGTCAGACTCCTGGTCGTGTCTTCAAAGGCAAGAAAATGGCTGGACATATGGGTGCTGAAAAAGTGACCGTACAGTCCCTGGAAATCGTTCGTGTTGATAGCGAGCGTAACCTGCTGCTGGTTAAGGGCGCAGTACCTGGTGCTACCGGTGCTGACGTTATCGTTAAACCAGCGGTTAAAGCTGCTGCTGCCGCCTGAGGGGATTAGACAATGGAACTGAAGGTAAACGGTGCAGGTGCCGTTCAGGTCTCAGACGTGACTTTTGGTACTGAATTCAACGAAACCCTGGTTCACCAGGCGGTTGTTGCATTCATGGCCGGTGCGCGTCAAGGTACCAGAGCTCAGAAAAACCGCAGCGACGTAAGTGGCGGTGGTCGTAAGCCCTGGCGTCAAAAAGGTTCCGGTCGTGCACGCGCCGGTACTATCCGCAGCCCACTGTGGCGCGGGGGCGGCAAGACGTTTGCTGCCAAACCACAGAATCATGCTCAAAAGCTGAACAAGAAGATGTATCGCGCAGCGCTGCGCTCCATCTTGTCCGAGCTGGTTCGTCAGGAGCGTCTGGTGGTGGTTGAGCAGTTCGCTGTTGAATCTCCAAAGACCAAACTGGTTGTTGCCAAGTTGAATGAACTGAATGCTAACGGCGCGTTGATCGTTGCTGATGAAGTAGATCAGAACATTTATCTGGCCGCTCGCAACATTCCTCACGTGGATGTTCGTGACGTGCAGGGTATTGATCCGGTTAGCCTGGTTGCTCACGAGAAAGTCGTGATGACCGTGTCTGCCATCAAGAAGTTCGAGGAGATGCTGGGATGAACCAGGAACGTATTTTTAAAGTTCTGCTTGGTCCGCACATTTCCGAGAAGGCCACTGTCGTTGCTGAAGAGCATAACCAGTACGTCTTCAAGGTAGCTAAGGACGCAACCAAGCTCGAAATCAAAAAAGCTGTTGAGCAGCTGTTTGAAGTCAGCGTTAAAGCTGTCAGGACTGCCGTTGTTAAGGGCAAGACTAAGCGTACTCGTTTCGGTATGGGCCAGCGCTCAGACTGGAAAAAGGCTTACGTCAGCCTGGAGCAGGGTCAGGAAATTGACTTCGCGGACGCGGAATAAGGAGCTAGAGAATGGCAGTTATCAAATGCAAGCCGACTTCTCCAGGTCGCCGCTTCGTTGTCAAGGTAGTTAACCCTGACCTCCATAAGGGCCGCCCATACGCGCCTCTGGTGGAAAAGAAAGGCAAGACTGGTGGTCGCAACAATGCTGGTCGCATCACTACCCGTCATCGCGGGGGTGGTCACAAGCAGCACTACCGTATCGTAGATTTTCGTCGCAATAAGGACGGCATTCCAGCTGTTGTTGAGCGTCTGGAATACGATCCAAACCGTACTGCGCACATCGCCCTGTTGAAATACATGGATGGTGAGCGTCGTTACATTATCGCGCCTAAAGGCGTGAAAGCCGGTGATGAGTTGTTCTCCGGTGTGCATGCCCCGATTAAAGCTGGTAATACTCTGCCTCTGCGCAATATTCCACAGGGTTCCATTGTACACTGTGTAGAAATGAAGCCTGGTAAAGGTGCTCAGATGATTCGCAGTGCTGGTGCTTCTGCCCAGCTGGTCGCTCGTGACGGTGCTTACGTTACTCTGCGTCTGCGTTCCGGTGAAATGCGTAAAGTATTGGCTGACTGTCGCGCCACTCTGGGCGAAGTCTCTAACAGTGAGCACAACCTGCGCTCTCTGGGTAAAGCGGGTGCTAAGCGCTGGCGTGGTGTGCGTC
This sequence comes from uncultured Endozoicomonas sp., assembly GCA_900299555.1. Lineage (GTDB taxonomy): Bacteria > Pseudomonadota > Gammaproteobacteria > Pseudomonadales > Endozoicomonadaceae > Endozoicomonas. The sequence continues at coordinate 25,348 of OODV01000351.1, read as the reverse complement.
CGACCGTTCGTGGTGTTGCCATGAACCCGGTAGATCACCCACATGGTGGTGGTGAAGGTCGTACTTCCGGTGGTCGTCATCCTGTGACGCCATGGGGTGTTCCGACTAAGGGTCGTAAGACTCGTTCCAACAAGCGTACGGACAAAATGATCGTACGTCGTCGCAGCGCGAAGTAAGCCTAGAGAGAGGATACGATAGTGCCACGTTCATTGAAAAAAGGCCCATTCATCGACCTTCACCTGCTGAAGAAAGTCGAAGAAGCGGCTGAAAGCGGCAACAAGCGTCCGATCAAGACCTGGTCTCGCCGCTCCATGATTATCCCAACTATGGTTGGTCTGACTCTGGCTGTTCACAACGGTCGTCAGCACGTACCAGTCTTCGTTACTGAGGACATGGTTGGCCACAAGCTGGGTGAGTTTGCTGCAACCCGTACTTATCGCGGTCACGCAGCAGACAAGAAGGCCAAGAAGCGCTAAGAGGGTATAGAAATGAAAGAAGTTGCTGCTATGCATAAAGGCGCTCGCATTTCTGCCCAGAAAGCGCGTCTGGTCGCTGACCAGATCCGCGGGAAGGCAGTTGGCGAAGCCCTGGATCTCCTGAGCTACAGCCCGAAAAAGGCTGCAGTTCTGGTTAAGAAAGTGCTTGAGTCTGCTATTGCAAACGCTGAGCACAATGACGGCATGGATATCGATGAGCTGAAAGTCTCTACTGTCTTCGTCGACGAAGGCATGACTATGAAGCGCATTCGTCCACGTGCCAAGGGTCGTGCTGATCGCATTCTGAAGCGGTCTTGCCATATTACGGTTAAGGTTGCAGAGGTCTAAGGAGCGGTCAGATGGGTCAGAAAGTACATCCTAATGGAATTCGCCTGGGCATCGTAAAGCCCCACCGTTCAGTCTGGTTTGCAGATGGCAGCGATTACGCTGACAAGCTGAATGCTGACCTGGCGGTGCGCAGTTTCATTGAAACGAAGCTGAAAAATGCTTCTGTAAGCCATGTTGAAATTCAGCGTCCAGCTCAAAGCGCTCGCGTAACCATTCACACTGCCCGTCCAGGTATCGTGATTGGTAAGAAGGGTGAAGACGTTGAGAAGCTGCGTCAGGCTGTGTCCAAAATGATGGGCGTGCCTGTGCATATCAACATTGAAGAAATCCGCAAGCCTGAACTGAATGCCATGCTGGTGGCTCAGAGCATCGCTGGCCAGCTGGAGCGTCGTGTGATGTTCCGTCGTGCCATGAAGCGCTCTGTGCAGAATGCAATGCGTCTGGGTGCCAAGGGTATCAAAATTCAGTTGAGCGGTCGTCTTGGTGGTGCTGAAATCGCACGTACTGAATGGTATCGTGAAGGTCGTGTTCCGCTGCACACTCTGCGTGCAGACATCGACTACGCACATTACGAAGCGCTGACCACTTACGGTATTCTGGGTGTGAAGGTCTGGATCTTTAAGGGTGAAGTTATCGGTGGCATGGCGCCAACCGTTGAGGCCCCTAAAGAGCAGCCAGCTCGTCGTCCTAAGAAACGTCAGGCTAAGAGCTAAGGAGCGCGGAAATGTTACAGCCTAAGCGTACGAAATTTCGTAAGCAGCAAAAAGGCCGCAATCGTGGTCTGGCACTCCGCGGCTCCAAGGTTAGCTTCGGCGAATACGCATTGAAAGCAATCGGTCGTGGACGTATAACAGCTCGCCAGATTGAGGCGGCTCGTCGTGCCATGACCCGTCACATTAAACGTGGCGGTAAAATCTGGATCCGCGTCTTCCCTGACAAGCCGATTACCGGTAAGCCTCTTGAGGTTCGTCAGGGTAAAGGTAAGGGTAACGTGGAATACTGGGTGTGCCAGATTCAACCAGGTCGCGTTCTCTATGAGATGGAAGGTGTGTCCGAAGAGCTGGCTCGTGAAGCTTTTGCTCTTGCTGCAGCCAAGCTGCCGCTGGAAACTGCCTTCGTTAAGCGGAGCGTAATGTGATGAAAGCTGCTGAACTGCGTGAAAAGTCTGTAGAGGAGCTCAATGCTGAGCTTCTCTCTCTGCTGCGGGATCAGTTTAACTTCCGTATGCAGAAAGCTACTGGCCAGCTCGGTCAGAGCCATCTGCTGAAGCAGGTTAAGCGCGACATCGCTCGTGTGAAAACCATCCTGAACCAAAAGGCAGGAGCATAAGATGGCTGAAGACAAGAAGGTCCGTACCCTGACCGGTAAGGTCGTGAGTGACAAGATGGATAAAACCGTCACTGTTCTCATTGAGCGCCGGGTAAAGCATCCGCTCTACGGTAAAATCGTTAAGCGGTCCACCAAGTTGCACGCTCATGATGAAAACAACGAATGCCGTATGGGCGACGTTGTAACCATCAAAGAGACGCGTCCTCTGTCAAAGAGCAAGACGTTTGCGCTTGTATCTATTGATGAGCGTGCCACTCAGATCTAAGGCATTGGTGCTTTGGGCTTGAGTTAATGATGGCCGGTCCGGCAGGCTGTTAATTGGTCTGCAGGATCGGCTGTTTCTATGAAAGCCGGCAAGTACCCGTCTGCAGTTTGGGCTTGGAGAATAAGCAATGATCCAGACAGAAAGTCAACTCGAAGTCGCTGATAACAGCGGCGCCCGTCGAGTTCAGTGTATCAAGGTGCTGGGTGGATCCCATCGCCGTTACGCACATATCGGTGACATCATCAAAGTATCCGTTAAGGAAGCAATTCCTCGCGGTAAGGTCAAAAAAGGCCAGGTGATGAACGCTGTTGTTGTTCGTACCCGTAAAGGTGTTCGTCGTCCAGACGGTTCCCTGATCAAATTCGATAGCAATGCGGCCGTTCTTCTGAACGCTAACCTGCAGCCTATCGGTACCCGTATCTTTGGACCAGTGACTCGTGAACTGCGCGGTGAGCAGTTCATGAAGATTATCTCACTGGCCCCAGAAGTACTGTAACGGGAGCAGATCATGAAAAAGATCCGTCGTGATGACGAAGTCATCGTAATTGCCGGCAAGGACAAGGGTAAGCGCGGTAAAGTGCAAACCGTTCGTGCTGACGGCAAACTGATTGTTTCTGGCATCAATATGATGAAGAAGCATCAGAAGCCTAACCCGATGCTGGGCACCCCTGGTGGAATCGTTGAGAAAGAAGCTGCTATCCAGGCTTCTAACGTTGCGGTTCTGAACCCTGAAACCAACAAGGCTGATCGTGTTGGCTTTACCATCTCTGAAGAAGGTAAAAAGCAGCGCGTATTCAAGTCTAACGGCAAGCCTGTTGACGCGTAAGGGGTGAAAAATGGCGAATTTTAAAACCAAATATCGTGAAGAAATTCTGCCTAAGCTCAAAGAAGAGCTGGGTGTGAAGAATGTTCACGAAGCACCTCGCATCACTAAAATCACTCTGAACATGGGTGTGGGTGAAGCGATCGGTGACAAGAAAGTCATCGAGCATGCTGTTGCTGATATGGAAAAAATTGCCGGTCAGAAAGCAGTAGTGACCAAAGCACGTAACTCTGTTGCAGGCTTTAAGGTACGTGAAGGCTGGCCAATCGGTGTTAAAGTGACTCTGCGTAGCGATCGCATGTATGAGTTTCTTGAGCGTCTGGTTGACATTGCGCTGCCACGTGTACGTGACTTCCGCGGTCTGAGCCCTAAGTCTTTTGACGGTCGTGGCAACTACAGCATGGGTGTTAAAGAGCAGATCATCTTCCCAGAAGTTGATTACGATAAAATCGACACTCTTCGCGGTCTGGACATTACTCTGACCACTACTGCCAAGAATGACGATGAAGGCCGCGCTCTTCTGAAGGCTTTCAACTTCCCATTCCGTAACTGAAGCAGGTACGAGTTTTATGGCAAAGATATCCATGAAGCAGCGGGAGTTGAAGCGTCAGCAAACCGTTGCTAAATATGCGCAAAAGCGTGCACAGCTGAAAGCTGTGATCAAGAATCCTAACAGCACTGAAGATGAGCGTTGGGATGCACAGGTTGCACTGCAGAAGCAGCCACGTGATGCCAGCAAGGCGCGTCTGCGTAACCGTTGCCGCATTACTGGTCGTCCTCATGGCGTTCTGCGCAAGTTCGGCCTGAGCCGTATCAAGCTGCGTGAAGCCGCCATGCGTGGTGATGTTCCAGGTCTGGTTAAGGCCAGCTGGTAAGCGCATTTCATCTTCAGGAGATATAGATAATGAGTATGCAGGACCCGTTAGCAGATATGCTAACTCGTATCCGTAATGCCCAAATGGCAGAGCACGCCTCTGTCAGCATGCCATCTTCCAAAATCAAGGCTGCAGTAGCAGCGGTTTTGAAGGATGAGGGTTTCATCGCTGACTATAAAGTTGCCGGTGAAGCTAAAGCTGAGCTGGTCATTGAATTGAAATACTTCGAAGGCAGACCTGTCATCGAAAACCTGAAGCGTGCTAGTCGTCCAGGTCTGCGTGCATACGCTGGCAAGGAAGCACTGCCAAAGGTTAACGGTGGTCTGGGTATTGCTATTGTTTCTACCAACAAAGGTGTAATGACCGATCGTGCTGCTCGTGCAGCCGGTGTTGGTGGTGAAGTTCTCTGCACTGTGTTCTAAGGGAGGGGTAATATGTCTCGAGTAGCCAAAAGCCCTGTTGCTATCCCTGCTGGTGTAGAGATTAAGCGCAATGGCCAGATCCTGGTAATCAAGGGATCTAAGGGGCAACTGGAACTTAGCGTTCATGCTAATGTCGAAGTGGCTCAGGAAGAAAACGTTCTGACGTTTGCTCCACGTGATGGTGCTAAGCACTCTCGTGCTTTGGCGGGTACTACCCGTGCACTGGTTAACAACATGGTGACTGGTGTTACTGCAGGTTTCGAGAAGAAGCTGCAGCTGGTCGGTGTTGGTTATCGTGCACAGGCTAAGGGTACCACCCTGACTTTGAACCTGGGCTTCTCTCATCCGGTTGAGTACGCTCTGCCGGCGGGTGTGACAGCAGAAACGCCTACCCAGACTGAAATCCTGGTAAGAGGGATTGATAAGCAGTTGGTAGGACAGGTTGCTGCGGAAATTCGTGAATTCCGTCGTCCTGAGCCTTATAAGGGCAAGGGTGTTCGCTATGCTGACGAACGTGTTCGTCGCAAAGAAGCCAAGAAGAAATAAGGTAGGGTGAGATCATGATGGATAAGAAATCTTCTCGCCTGCGTCGTGCCCTTCGTGCAAGGGTTAAGATGCGTGAACTGGGTGCTGTTCGTCTGAGCATTCATCGTACGCCTCGCCACATCTATGCGCAGGTCATCGCTCCACAGGGCGACAAAGTGCTGGCAACTGCCTCCACTGTTGAAAAAGAGCTGCGTAGCGATGCTACCGGTAATGTTGATGCTGCCAAAAAAGTGGGTGCTCTGATTGCTGAGCGCGCCAAGGCTGCAGGTGTGACCAAGGTGGCGTTTGACCGCTCTGGTTTCAAATATCACGGTCGTGTAAAGGCGCTTGCCGATGCTGCCCGTGATGCCGGACTGGAATTCTGAGGGTAGGCGTCATGGCAAGAGATGATCGTAAAAGTAACAACGACGAAGGTTTGATTGAGAAGCTGGTGCAGGTTAACCGAGTAGCCAAAGTGGTGAAAGGTGGTCGTATCTTCGGCTTCACAGCGCTGACTGTTGTTGGTGACGGTAAGGGTAAGGTTGGCTTTGGTCGCGGTAAGGCCCGTGAAGTGCCAGTTGCAATCCAGAAGGCTATGGAAGCTGCCCGTCGCAACATGATTAATGTTGACCTGAATGGCGACACCCTGCAGTACCCAGTGAAGGCGCGTCATGGTGCTTCCAAGGTTTACATGCAGCCTGCATCTGCTGGTACTGGTGTAATCGCCGGTGGTGCTATGCGTGCGGTTCTGGAAGTTGCTGGTGTACACAACGTACTGGCCAAGTGCTACGGTTCTACCAATCCGGTAAACGTGGTTCGTGCTACTTTCAATGGTCTGCGCGATATGCGTTCTCCTGAAGGTATTGCTGCCAAGCGTGGCAAAGCGGTTGAGGACATCCTGGGGTAAGTCATGGCTAAGAAGATGATCAAAGTGACGCTCTTGAAGAGCACCAGCGGTCGCCTCGAAAGCCATAAGGCTTGCGTACGGGGTTTGGGCCTGCGTCGTATCAGACACACTGTTGAAGTGGAAGACACTCCAGCGGTTCGTGGCATGATCAACAAGGTTTCCTACCTTGTCCGGGTAGAAGGAGAATAATATGCGTTTGAATACTCTGAGCCCGGCTGAAGGTAGCCGCAAAGAGGGTAAGCGCGTAGGTCGTGGCATTGGCTCCGGCCTGGGCAAGACCTGTGGTCGTGGTCATAAAGGCCAGAAGTCCCGTTCCGGTGGTTCTGTCAAGCCTGGTTTCGAAGGCGGTCAGCAGCCACTGCAGCGTCGTCTGCCAAAGTACGGCTTCACTTCCCGCAAAGCGCGCTTCACTGCTGAGATTCGTCTGCACGAACTGAGCAAGGTAGAGGCTGATGTTATCGACCTGACAGCACTGAAAGCTGCTGACCTGGTCGGCGGTAGCATCCAGCGTGCGAAAGTGGTACTGTCTGGCGAATTGGCTAAAGCAGTCACCATTAAAGGTCTGGCTGTTACCAAAGGCGCCCGTGCTGCGATTGAAGCTGCCGGTGGTAAGATCGAGGACTAAATGGCTAAGACATTACCTGTTGGGAATCAAAGCGGCTTAAACGAGCTTTGGTCTCGTGTTAAGTTCGTGTTTCTGGCGATCCTGGTATACAGGATCGGTGCGCACATCCCTGTGCCGGGTATCAATCCTGATGCGCTGGCTCGGATGTTTCAACAAAATGAAGGCACTATTCTGGGTCTGTTCAACATGTTCTCTGGCGGTGCGCTGGAGAGAATGTCGGTGCTGGCCCTTGGTATCATGCCTTATATTTCGGCGTCCATTATTGTTCAGTTGATGAGCGTAGTGAGTCCGCAGTTGGAGCAGCTCAAGAAGGAAGGTGAGTCCGGACGTCGCAAGATCAGCCAGTACACCCGCTACCTGACCGTAATCCTTGCCCTGGTTCAGGGTACTGGTATGACTGTCGGTCTGGCCAATCAGGGTGTCGCGTTCAGTACTGACATCGGCTTTTATGTTGTTGCCGTTGTTACATTTGTCACTGGTGCTGTCTTTATGATGTGGCTGGGTGAACAGGTGACTGAGCGGGGGATCGGTAACGGTATTTCGATTCTTATCTTTGCAGGTATTGTCGCTGGTCTTCCAAGTGCGATTGTGCGGTCTTTCGAGTCCGCACGTCAGGGTGATGTTAATATCCTGATGTTACTGGCCGTTGCTATTCTGGCGGTAGCGATTATCGCATTTGTGGTCTTTATCGAACGGGGTCAGCGCCGGATTACCGTGAACTATGCCAAGCGTCAGCAAGGGCGTAAGGTGTTTGCGGCTCAAAGTAGTCACCTGCCTTTGAAAGTGAATATGGCCGGTGTTATTCCAGCTATCTTTGCTTCAAGCCTGTTGTTGTTCCCTGCGTCCATTGCGCAGTGGTTCGGCCAGGGTGAAGGTATGGGGTGGCTGCAGGAAATTGCTCTGGCGATGGGTCCGGGTCAGCCGTTGAACATCGTACTGTTCTCGGCAGGCATCATCTTTTTCTGCTTCTTCTATACTGCCTTGGTCTTTAATCCAAAAGATGTGGCGGATAATCTGAAGAAGTCAGGTGCATTTATTCCCGGGATTCGTCCTGGTGAGCAATCTGCACGCTATATCGATGGTGTCCTGACTCGCCTGACCATGTTCGGTGCTCTCTATATGACAGCAGTATGTCTGTTGCCACAGTTTCTGGTAGTTTCGGCAAACGTGCCATTCTATCTGGGTGGTACCAGTCTGTTGATCGTGGTAGTCGTGGTGATGGATACCATGGCGCAGGTGCAGTCGCATCTCATGTCGAGTCAGTATGAGTCGCTGCTGAAGAAATCCAATCTTAAGGGCTATGGTGGTGGTCTGATCCGCTGATCCAGGTTCTGCAACGGTTGTGGAGTTAGTTATGAAAGTACGTGCGTCGGTTAAAAAAATCTGCCGCAACTGTAAGATCATCAAGCGTAAGGGTAATGTGCGCGTGATCTGTCAGGAGCCGCGTCACAAACAGCGTCAGGGCTAATCATTTTTAGGAATCTACGGATTCTTTAATGACCCGGGCTCTGGTCTAATGTGACCTTAGCTAAAAACAACCGTTCATGAATTTTTTTGTGAGCGGTTGTGTTTTATCGAAAGGAGGATTACAATTTCCGCCTTTCGACCTGGTGGAAGTGTTTTGGTGCTTTGTTGTGATCAAAATGGTTCTGTCAGTATGAAAGCAGCCATCTCAGGGATATTGTAAAGGTTACTTTGTTCTCTGCTATGGTGACGTGCTTCGGTTCAATTAGTGTTCTTTTTGAAGCTTTGTAAAGAATTAAAGAGACCACTTAATCGCTGATGCACGGTTAAATGTAATAACGGAGACGATTGAATGGCCCGTATTGCTGGCGTCAACATTCCAGATAACAAACATGCCGTTATCTCGTTGACCTACATCTTTGGTATTGGTAAGACCACTGCTCAACAGTTGTGTGTTGCTACAGGCGTTAACCCGTCTGCCAAAGTATCTGATCTGAGCGAAGACCAGCTGGAAGCCCTGCGTGGTGAGGTTGCAAACCTTAACACTGAAGGTGACCTGCGTCGCGAAATCAGCATGAACATCAAGCGCCTGATGGACCTGGGTTGCTACCGTGGCCTTCGCCATCGTCGCAGTCTGCCGGTTCGTGGTCAGCGCTCGAAGACCAATGCTCGTACTCGTAAGGGTCCGCGTAAACCGATTCGTAAGTAAGAGCGTTGCATTTCTTTAAAGAAATTGAGCAACGATCTTTTTTAATACAGGATTTGTTCTGATATGGCAAAGCCAGGTACTCGTACACGTAAGAAAGTTAAAAAGTCGGTTGTGGATGGCATTGCCCATATTCACGCCTCTTTTAACAACACTATCGTGACAATTACCGACCGCCAGGGTAATGCATTGTCCTGGGCTACTGCCGGAGGCTCTGGCTTCCGTGGTTCCCGTAAAAGCACCCCGTTCGCTGCCCAGGTTGCAGCTGAGCGTGCTGGACGTGCTGCCGCTGAGTTCGGTCTGAAGAATTTGGACGTGAATGTTAAAGGGCCTGGTCCAGGCCGTGAATCCGCTGTACGCGCGCTCAACGCTTGTGGTTTCAAGATCAATAACATCACTGATGTTACCCCGATCCCACACAATGGTTGTCGTCCGCCCAAGAAGCGTCGTGTATAAGCAGGAGACCGGTAAATGGCTAGATATATAGGTCCTAAGTGCAAACTGTCTCGTCGTGAAGGCACCGATCTCTTTCTGAAGAGTGGTGTTCGTGCGCTCGAGTCAAAGTGCAAGGCAGAAAATGCGCCTGGTCAGCATGGCCAGCGTCGTGGTCGTCTTTCCGACTACGGTGTACAGCTTCGTGAGAAGCAGAAAGTTCGTCGTATCTACGGTGTACTGGAAAAGCAGTTCCGTAACTACTACAAGGAAGCTGACCGTCTGAAGGGTGCTACGGGCTCAAACCTGTTGCAACTTCTCGAGTCTCGCCTTGATAATGTGGTTTACCGCATGGGATTCGGTTCTACCCGTGCAGAAGCACGCCAGCTGGTCAGCCACAAAGCTGTCATGGTTAATGGTAAGACTGTAAATATTTCGTCTTACAAGGTTGCCCCCGGTGACGTAATTGCCATTCGTGAGAAGGCTAAAAACCAGCTGCGTATCAATGCAGCCCTTGACCTTGCTGCTCAGCGTGGTTTTTCCACGTGGGTAGAAGTTGATGCCACTAAGAAAGAAGGCATCTTCAAGGTGCTGCCCGAGCGGAGTGATCTGGCGGCTGACATCAACGAAAGTTTGATCGTCGAGCTCTACTCCAAGTAAGGGATAGACAGTTAGGTGGGGTGTAACATCCATGCAGAATTCGGTTACTGAATTTCTAACTCCTCGACACATTGATGTTGAGGAAATCAGTCTGACACGGGCTAAGGTCACCCTGGAGCCGCTGGAACGTGGTTTTGGGCATACCTTAGGCAATGCCCTGCGTCGCATTCTTCTTTCTTCAATGCCCGGCTGTGCCGTGACTGAAGTTGAGATTGATGGCGTGCAGCATGAGTACAGTGCTATTGAAGGTGTTCAGGAAGACGTTATTGAAATCCTGCTCAACTTGAAAGGCCTGGCTATTCGCATGACTGGCCGTGACAGCGTTACTCTGACTCTGAGCAAAAAAGGTGAGGGTGTCGTCACAGCGGCTGACATCCAGCTGGATCACGATGTTGAAATCGTGAATCCTGATCATGTTATTGCCCACATGAATGACAAGGGCAATCTCAACATGAAACTGAAGGTCGCTCGTGGTCGTGGGTATGAATCAGCCGACAGCCGCCGTCAGGATGAAGAGGAAACTCGCGCTATCGGCCGTCTGCAGTTGGATGCCACCTATAGCCCTGTATACCGTGTTTCCTATGTCGTAGAAAGTGCTCGTGTTGAGCAGCGTACTGATCTCGACAAGCTGGTTATTGATCTGGAAACCAATGGTACTCTGGATCCTGACGAAGCTATCCGTCGTGCTGCTACTATTCTACAGCAGCAGCTGGCTGTCTTTGTTGATCTGGAAGGTGAGTCCGAGCCTGAGCCTGTGAAGGAAGAAGATGAGGTTGATCCTATTCTTCTCCGCCCGGTTGATGATCTCGAACTGACTGTACGTAGTGCGAACTGTCTGAAGGCAGAGAACATTTACTACATTGGTGACCTGATTCAGCGCACAGAAGTTGAGTTGCTCAAGACCCCGAACCTGGGTAAGAAGTCCCTGACTGAAATCAAGGACGTTCTAGCCTCACGTGGTCTGAGCTTAGGTATGCGTCTCGATAACTGGCCACCTGCCAGTTTGAAGAGTGACGACAAGGTTTCTGCTTAATTGCAGCTGAGTGATGCCACCGTTGAAGAAACAGAGGCAGCTCTCAGTAAGAAGAGGAAGTTTGTGCCATGCGTCATCGTAAGAGTGGCCGCAAGCTTAACCGGAACAGCTCTCATCGCAAAGCGATGTTCAAGAATATGGCTGCTTCCCTGGTTGAGCACGAAGTAATCAAGACAACACTGCCAAAGGCTAAAGAGCTGCGTCGTGTTGCTGAACCGCTGATCACCCTGGCTAAGGAAGATAGCGTTGCTAACCGTCGGCTGGCGTTCGATCGTCTCCGTAACAAGGCTGTAGTTGGCAAGCTGTTTACTGATCTGGGGCCGCGTTTCAAAGAGCGTCCAGGTGGTTATATTCGTATCATCAAGTGCGGTTTCCGTCATGGTGATAACGCGCCTATGGCTTACGTTGAGTTGCTGGATCGTCCTGCTGTTGAAGCAGTAGAATCCGTAGACTAAGCATAAGTCAGATATAAAAAAGCCGGGATTATCCCGGCTTTTTTATATCTTGCGGTTTTTATAAAAACCCCTCTAATCTTCCTGCTCTATTTTTATCTGTCTTCCTTTTTAAATATCTGGGGTAGTGGGGCAAATGTGTGGTTTTGCATAAATATCCACTCCAAATTCCAGAGCATTAATCAACAGCCCAATCACTATATCGTGCATCCTTTCTATCCTGGAAAAACATATACTCTTTCTTGCTAACCGCTTGATCCAAATCCTGAAATTTAAGTTCCTGCGTTCGATTTTCTGAGTATTTTTCTTGCCTGCTTCATGCTTTTCCGGATCAGTATTTCGTTCATATGCACCCCAGTCATCGCTGTAGAAACGGCTAATACCGAAAGGCTCTAAAAGAACCGGAAGCTGCCTGAAGACCTCATCATTTCTTTTCCCGAAAATATGCGCAAGAACAAGTACCAGTGGCATGATCAATGGCGAGCCATAACCAGCACTGATTCGCTTTATTTCCCACATATGACCACTGCTCATCCAGTTCAACAATCTCGCAGGCAGGCTTGAAACGCACACAGTTACCATAATCAGATTTCATGGTTGTGTTGTTTGGATTTACTTGCTGCAGAAGAGTTTGTTTGCTTTTCAGGACATTCATCGCGGTTGTTTTACTGACACCGGGAATCTTGCTGGTATCTCTGATGCCACTGCTATTAATGGCTATTTTAACATTGTCTTTCTCGATACCCCTGTTGCACGCCCTGCAATGATATTCGAGCATGAACGACTTGGTTTTACAGCCTTCATTCTGGCAGAGGTATCGCTGATCGCCTTTGCGCCCTTTGATATGTCGACAAACGAAAGAGCGGTTGCAGTCTGGGCTCTTTACTTCAATAAAACACGTCATGAGACGTATATGGGGAGCGCAGAAAATTTTTCAGTATGGAAATGTGCTTACTCCCCACATTTGACCCACTACCCTATAAAGGATAAACACTGATATTTTAGGTAAGAGCGTGTATCACTTGAGCTTTCTGAACTTGAGATGTCTTGCAGGATTGTTTCACTGGAGAAATTGACGTTTAATGCTCATTCGGATTTATCCCTCTCATCCTGAGCTATGTATGATCAAAAATCTGCATCATGTGGCAATAATCGGCAGTGATAAAGCCGCCTCTTTGCGTTTTTATCGAGATATTCTGGGTTTACGGGTGATAGCAGAGCATCATCAGGAAGCCAGGGGGAGCTGGAAGATTGATTTATCGGTATCAGGTGGTTCACAGCTTGAGCTGTTTATATTCAATAATGCGCCAAGCCGTTTGAGTTACCCGGAAGCCAGAGGACTTCGCCATTTAGCCTTTGGTGTTGATGATCTTGGGGCGGTGCTGGTAAAGCTTGCTGAGAGTGGAGTAGTGGCCGAGCCTGTGAGGGTTGACCCGTATACCCTGGCAAAATTTACCTTTGTTCAGGATCCTGATGGTCTACCTGTTGAGCTTTATCAGTGCAGATGACTGCTCCCGCTCTATTTGTTTTCTGATAGCCTGTTAAAAATTAAGGAGAAGTGCTATGGGTCTGTTTGATGCCCTGCTGGGCAATGCAGGTGAGATGACCAATGCGGAAGCAATGGAGGATCTGGCAACCATTCTTAACCCGTCGGAGTCTGTAGAGTTGGCCTATAAGCTGATTCGAGATATGGTGGTCTTGACCAATCACCGTTTGATTTTCATCGACAAGCAGGGGCTGACCGGGCGCAAGGTTGAATATCGTTCAATACCTTATAAGTCGATTACCATGTTTACCGTAGAGTCTGCAGGCCATTTTGACCTGGATGCTGAATTGAAAATATGGATTTCAGGCCAGCCAGAGCCAATGCAGATGGAGTTTAACAGTAAGACCAATATTTATACGCTTCAGGCCATCTTGGCGGCGAAAGTGGCAGGACAGTAATTTATATCCAGTTAGTAGTTGAAAAAGGCCACAATCGTGGCCTTTTCTGTATTCAGCCTTGGACTCTCAACAGGTTTGAAAGAGTTGGGTTAGGTTTGTCGGCTGCTTTGAAAATCAGTGCGATTTTGCCAATAGTTTGAATAAGGTCAGAGTTTGTGGCACTGATCAGTTCACTGATCAGTTGCTGGCGGATTTCCCGGTCACCAATGGCAAATTTAACCTTGATCAGTTCATGGTCATTCAGTGCACGCAATGTTTCTTCAACCACGCCATCGGTGAGACCTTTGTCTGCCACTATGACGACAGGGTTCAGGTTATGGCCGATGGTACGAAAATGCTTCTTTTTGGCTGCATTCAAGCTCATGTTTGCTATTCCTGATAATTTCTTTAATAACGAATCGTCATACACGATATCTGATGATGGGTATGACCTGATTTTTTCGGAGAAGTTTTTGTTAATGCAGGTTGGGGACAGAAATGTGCTTCTCATAAAGCACTTTTCTGTCATTGACTGGGTGTCGAAGAGAGCGAGTTGATATCCAGCGCCGTTGACTGCTGAATGGTGGCAGGCTGGCAACATATAAGTCACTCGACAACATATTCAAGCTTCTTGTGGCGCATGCTATCGCTTTCTGGCAGCTGAGGGAAGTGCGCCTGCAGCTCAATCTATGCCGGGTATTGTGATTACTGATTTATGAGAAGGTTTGATGTATGGCCACTACCCCTGAATCTTCTCTCCTCCCGGAAAGCAACGTTAAAATCTATATTAGTGCATCAAACTCATTGAGTGCCTTGTACTAGACTTCTTGCAACTGGTAACCGGGTACAGGGTGGGGTATTGGGCTATTACACTTGTTTATGGCGAAGGTTGGTGAGCTTATGGCTTGAATTCAGGCATTCATTCGCGGCCCTGGCTGTTTTTGCCAATGGGCTGCTGATTTTTAAAACCATCTGGGGGATGCCGGTTAACCTTCTTGATCTTTTTCGGGTCAACAATCTTGTTGGTGTTGATTGGGCTGATGTTGCTGATGGGCCATGGTTTTTGCTCGGTGTATTCTTGATGCTGAATGCATTGGGCATGTTGTTCCGGGCAAGAATCGCCTGGGCTGTCAGTGTATTTCTGTTAATTATTACCTTGGCCTTTACCGTTCACTTTTATCCTCAGCTACGGACAAGGACCCTGTTTTGTGCTTTGACGTTTGTTGGAATACTGTTGCTGGGAAAGGATTTTAACCGTTCCAGTGCAACCGCTGGGGGTATTTTTGCTGTCATCAGTTTCTCTATTCTATTGTTTTATGGTAGTTATGGCTCACTCTATTTTGGCAGTGGCTTTTCACCGGAAATTGATAATCTGGTAACGGCTTTTTACTTTTCAATTGTGACGATGACAACCGTTGGCTATGGTGACATTATTCCAAAAACAGAGCCTGCTCGGTTGTTTACTGTCTCAATGATTATTGCGGGTATTACTGTATTCGCGACATCGTTAACCACGGTTTTCGGTCCAGTAATTCGCAGTGGTATCGGTAAGCTGGTGAAGGGTAGAGAGCAGGCCATGAGCAGGAAAGATCATTTTATCGTTTGTGGGACATCTATTTTAGCGATGGGGACCATCAGTCAGCTTATGCAAAGAGGGCTCGATTTAACGGTGGTCACGGTACGCCCGGAAGATGAATTTCCTCAGATAGAGCAGAAAGCAGGCCAAAAACTGGACCTGATTTCTGGTGACGGTACTGATAATACTGTACTTGATAGTGCTGGGTTAGCGGATTGTCGTGCCCTGTTAGCGCTTACTGATGATGATGCAGCGAATGCATTTATTGTGTTGACGGCAAGGGAAATGAATCCTGACCTCAGAACTGTGCTTGTTGTGAATGACGCAAAAAATATGAATAAAATCAAGCAGGTAAAGGCGGATGTTGTTCTATCCCCCCAATTGTTTGGCAGTGAGATTCTAGCCTGTGTTCTAAATGGTGAAACACTGGACCATGATAAGCTGAACTCCATGCTGCTGACCTCCGGGCATGGACTTTTCGACAAAGCCTAAGAGACTAACACCCTCGCTGCGGGCTCTATTCTCGGACACCCTACTGAGGGGGCAATACTAAAGTCTTTCTCGCTGAACTCTTTTAAATCCAAAAGGTCAAACTCCCCGTGTAGCTGAAGCACTATAAATAAGGGAGCTTTTATGAGAAATAAAACAGGGATGCTTTTTTCCTGTCGATCGTTATTCCTTACCCTGCTAATTCTGGCTGGGCCGGTCTTTTCAAGCCCATTTCATGAAGAATCGGATCCTGATGGTGACTCTGCAAAGGCTTGGTTGATTCAAGTAGCTGAATATACTGAGGTCGATCCATTTCTTGATGAGGGGGTTATAGACTGTGGCTCAGAGTGTGATGACCAAGAGGTTGATGTAAGCCCTTTTCCTGATGAAGACTCTATTGACAGTGACCTGTTTGAGGATTTTTCTGATAGTTATGATGACCTCTCGGAGAGCCTTTCCGATCTGCCAGTCTATCAATACCCTTATGATCATCTGCCATCTCAGCTGGAAGCCGAGGGAAAGGAGTCTATAAAGCTTTTCGTTTACGGAAGTCTTATGGATTTCAAGTCTGCCAAGCAGACGTTAAGTGAAAGTACATTAAAAACACGCAAGCTGGCAAAGGCCTATGGCGTAAAAACAATTTATAACCGATCAGTTCCCTACATTTTCACACCTCACTGGGGTGAGCCTGACAACCCCTATGCGATCGCTATGTTGAACACTATTGTTACAGGTTATTCGGCAGAGGTTGCACTGGGTGTTCTCCTGGATATTCCGCTTGATGAAATACCTGCCCTGCTTTCCAGGGAAGTGGGCTATGACTTGAAGCCGGTGGTTGTTGAGGACTGGGTCGAGCCGCTAACGGGGAAAATGGTAAATATTTCCTTAGTGCGCGGCATGGGGAATTATCGAGTAGCCTATGTCTTGAGTTCGCCAACACCGAGTCAGTACACGGCAGCCCGACTTCTTCCACGAGAAGGCTATTATCAGAGGGTTATGGAAGCTGCCCGCTCCAATGGGCATTTGTTTTTCCAGCAGTGGCTGAATAATACTTATCTTGCTGATGGGGTTACTACTGTTGGTTATTACGAGCTTTATAAAGATAAAGTTGCCAAAGAGTTTGACCAGCAGAAATGTGCGGTATGTGTTAACTTGTAATGCACAGTAATACCTAGTTTGCCTCTTAATCTTTTGCCTTCTCCTTCTATCGCAGTCAGGATAGATACTATATTATTTGTATGGCTTTCACTTGATCAGTTGATTGCTCAGCTGTTCTTTTCGTATATTGACTTCTATCCCCTTCATTTTTCTGGCTAATAGTTGTCTGTTTACAACTATCAGGTTCATATAGGCAGTTTGCAAAAAGACTATGGCGAGATCCAAAAGTAGTGGTCGCTGGTTGAAAGAGCACTTTGATGACCATTATGTAAAGCAATCGCAAAAAGATGGGTGGCGATCCAGAGCCAGTTATAAGCTGCTGGAAATTCAGGAGAAAGATAAAATCTTTCGACCCGGTCTGAAGGTGGTTGACCTTGGTGCTGCTCCGGGAGGCTGGTCTCAGGTAGCAGTTCAGCTTGTGGGTGATCAGGGGCGGGTAGTTGCTTCTGATATTTTACCCATGGATGCTATTGCTGATGTCGATTTTGTCCAGGGCGATTTCACAGAAGACGCTGTACTGGAACAGATATTGGAAACCATCGGTTCTGATAAGGTAGACCTTGTAATTTCTGATATGGCCCCCAATATGAGTGGAGCACTAACTGTTGACCAGCCTAATGCAATGTACCTGGTAGAGCTGGCATTGGACTTGTCTCGGCAGGTTTTGCGTAAAGGTGGTGTTTTTTTAGCCAAGGTTTTTCAGGGAGAAGGCTTTGATGCCTACCTGAAGGATATGAAAACCAGCTTTGACAAGGTGCAGACGCGAAAGCCTTCGGCTTCCAGGGCGCGTTCAAGAGAAGTGTATCTGCTGGCCACAGGCTTCAGGGGATAATACGGAATCTTATTTATAGGGTGCATTAATCAGCTTGATAGAAGACAATCACTGTTACACAGATTGATGATCGTGTATCGTTGCAGATAAGCATTAATACATAATTCCAGCGAGCCAGGGGAACGTGCTCATTCTAAACGATTACCTGAGGCTTAAGTACGCTCAAGAGAGGTTAGCCCCTTGAATGATATGGCAAAAAATCTGATTCTCTGGGTCATAATCGCCTTGGTGCTATTGACCGTTTTTAAAAATTTCGATGGTATGCAATCGTCTACTCAGAAGGTTGCCTACTCTGACTTCATCAGTATGGTTGAAAACCGGCAGGTCAGTAAGGTTGTTATTGATGGTTTTACCATTACTGGCCTGTTGAACAACAGTGAGCGCTTCGAAACTAACCTGCCACCCACGGTGCCGGACAATAAGCTGATGGATGAGCTTTTACTTGGCAAAGTTCAGGTTGAGTCCAAGCCTATTGAAAAGCAAAGTATCTGGACTCAGCTACTGGTAGCCAGTTTCCCGATCCTGGTCATTCTGGCGGTCTTCATGTTCTTCATGCGTCAGATGCAAGGTGGCGGTGGCGGTCGTGGAGGCCCGATGAGCTTTGGCAAAAGTAAGGCTCGTCTGTTGTCTGAAGACCAGATCAAGACGACATTCGCTGACGTTGCCGGTGTAGAAGAAGCCAAGGAAGATGTTCAGGAGTTGGTGGACTTTCTGAAAGACCCGGGTAAGTTCCAGCGTCTGGGTGGACGTATCCCACGCGGTGTTCTGATGGTTGGACCTCCTGGTACCGGTAAAACCCTGATAGCCAAAGCCATTGCTGGTGAAGCGAAGGTGCCGTTCTTTACCATCTCTGGTTCCGACTTTGTTGAAATGTTTGTGGGGGTTGGTGCCTCACGTGTTCGTGACATGTTTGAGCAGGCCAAGAAGCAGGCACCCTGTATCATCTTTATCGACGAGATTGATGCTGTTGGTCGTCATCGTGGTGCCGGTATGGGCGGTGGTCACGATGAGCGTGAGCAGACCCTTAATCAGTTACTGGTTGAGATGGATGGTTTTGAAGCGAACGACGGTATTATTGTAATTGCTGCTACTAACCGTCCGGATGTTCTTGATCCTGCATTGTTGCGTCCTGGTCGTTTTGACCGCCAGGTTGTTGTTGGACTACCTGATATCCGTGGTCGTGAGCAGATCCTCAAAGTTCATATGCGCAAGGTTCCGGTGTCTGATAATGTGAAGCCTTCGGTCATTGCCCGTGGTACTCCGGGGTTCTCCGGTGCTGACCTGGCTAATCTGGTCAATGAGGCGGCACTGTTTGCAGCTCGTGCTAATCAGCGCACTGTCGGCCAGAAAGAGTTTGATCAGGCAAAAGACAAAATCATGATGGGTGCAGAGCGCAAATCCATGGTGATGAGTGATAAGGAAAAGAGCAATACCGCTTTCCATGAGGCAGGCCACGCCATTGTTGGCCGACTGGTTCCAGACCATGATCCTGTGTACAAAGTGAGTATTATTCCTCGTGGTCGGGCGTTGGGTGTTACCATGTTCCTGCCTGAAGAAGACCGTTACAGTCAGAGTCGTCAGGCGCTGCTTAGTCAGATCTGTTCTCTATTTGGTGGTCGGATTGCAGAGGAAATGACGCTGGGTAAAGATGGTGTAACAACTGGTGCCTCCAATGACATTCAGCGTGCTACCCAAATTGCCAGAAGCATGGTGACCAAGTGGGGGCTTTCTGAAAAGCTGGGTCCCCTGCTTTATGATGAGGATGAAGGTGAGGTTTTCCTGGGTAAAAACTACGGCAGTGGTGGTTCCAGGATGAATGTTTCCGGTGAAACAGCAAAGATCATTGACGAGGAGGTGCGTCGTGTTGTCGACGAATGCTACTCCCGGGCTAACCAGATCCTTGTGGATAACCGTGACAAGCTTGATAAAATGGCTGAGGCTCTTATTCAGTACGAAACCATCGACAGTGATCAGATCGATGACATCATGGCCGGCCGGGAAGTTCGCCCTCCTAAGGATCCTGGCGACCAGGATAATAATGACGGTGGTGTTGAGGCTGCTGCAGACGAGCCGAAAGTGAAAACAGAAGAGACTGATAAAAAAGACAGCGATAGCTCAATTGGTGGTCCTGCTGGGGAGCACTGATTTGAAGTCAGGTCTATGATTGTGAAGGGCAGGTTTTTCCTGCCCTTTTTTATACCTTCCGTATTTATAAATACATCATTGCTATCTGCATTTGTGACTACTTTTGGTATATCAATTTCAGGGGTAGTGATTTATCAGGGCAGTTATCTGCGAATAAAAACGTCTGGCTGTCCCTGTATCTGAGGAGCTTTCATGAGCAGTGAATTTAAGTTGAATTGTGCAGGGAAAATACTGGATCTGAGTAAGCCCAGGGTCATGGGTATTTTGAATATTACGCCAGACTCTTTTTATGAAGGGAGTCGTTGTTCTGATGACTGGCTAAATGTCGCAGAACAGATGATTAAGGATGGGGTAGATATTCTCGATATTGGTGGTGAATCAACTCGGCCAGGTGCAGCAGGGGCGCCTACTCAGGAACAGGAGCTGGAGCGTGTGCTGCCAGTTATAGAAGGCTTGGCATCACGCTTTAATGTGATTATTTCCATTGATACCAGCTCTCCTTTGGTGATCAGAGAAGCGGTAAAAGCCGGTGCCGGGATTATCAATGATGTGCGTGCGTTGCATCGCGAGGGGGCTCTGGAAGCGGCGGCAGATACCAATGTTCCGGTGAATCTTATGCATTCGCTGATTAATCAGCCGGAGCCAGGTTTTGTTCCAGTTTATGGCGATGTGGTCGAAGAGGTCAGTCAGTACCTGATGGATTGTGTAGAGCGCTGTGAAAATGCAGGGATTGTCAGAGAACGGCTGATTCTTGATCCGGGGTTTGGTGGTGGGATGTTTGGTAAAACACCGGTTTATGACCTTGAAATGTTGAAAGGGTTTCGTCGCTTTCATGAGCTGGGTCTGCCAGTCTTTGCTGGTATGTCACGGAAGTCCTTTATTGGGTCAACGCTTGGCCGAGACACTGACGACCGGCTTCCTGGTAGTCTGGCTGCTGCCATGTTGGCTGCTCAGGCCGGAGCCCATATTATCCGTGTGCATGACGTGCGGGAAACAGTAGATGTTATCCGCTTTCTTCAAGCCGTTGACGAAGCATAACTGTCTGATATCTATGACACCTGCCAGCTCAGATATGTGTCACTGAGGTGGTGGGGAGTCACTTAACCATAATGTCTCCGGTTTTACTCTTTTCATAATTCCTTTGTTATTACCAAAGCTCTCTCATGGTACTGGTGGTTCACTTGAATGAGTGAGATGATTACCCGTTATTGCTTTCAAATACATTTTTGGTAAATGGCTATGGCGCGCAAATATTTTGGTACCGACGGGATTCGTGGGAAGGTTGGTGACTTTCCAATTACACCAGATTTTGTCCTTAAGCTGGGTTGGGCGGCTGGCAGTGTGCTGGCTGAAGAAGGTGAGGGGAAGGTAATTATTGGTAAGGATACCCGCATCTCCGGTTATATGTTTGAGTCTGCCCTGGAAGCCGGCCTGTCTGCAGCCGGTATTGATGTTGTTCTGACTGGGCCAATGCCAACCCCTGCTATTGCTTATCTGACTCGTACATTCAATGGGCAGGCAGGCATTGTAATCAGTGCTTCTCATAACCCATTTTACGACAATGGTATTAAGTTTTTTGCAGGTGATGGTACCAAGCTCTCCGATGACGTTGAGTTGAAAATTGAGGCGTTGCTTGAATCGGAGATCGACGTGGTGGATTCCCTGTGTCTGGGGAAAGTCACGCGGATGGACGATGCTGCTGGTCGATACATTGAGTACTGCAAAGGCAGTACCTCTCAGCAGCTGGATCTGCGCGGTATGAAAATTGTGATTGATGCTGGCCACGGCGCAACGTATCAGGTCGGACCCGCAGTCTTTCGTGAATTAGGCGCTGAAGTTATTGCCATGGGGACCAGTCCGGATGGTGTCAATATTAATGAAGATGCGGGCTCTACCAAGCCAGAAGGTATGGCTGCAAGAGTTAAAGAGACTGGTGCGGACCTGGGTATAGCTTTTGATGGTGATGGTGACCGGGTCATCATGGTGGATGACAAGGGTGAAATCGTTGATGGTGATCAGTTGCTCTTTATTATTGCCATGGATCGTCACTATAGAGGGGTACTGAATGGTGGTGTTGTAGGCACATTGATGACAAACCTCGGCATGGAAAAAGCCCTGGAGGCTGCTGGTATCCCCTTTGCCCGGGCGAATGTTGGGGATCGTTATGTGAATGAGCTTTTGATAGCCAATGACTGGCAGTTGGGCGGAGAGTCATCTGGTCATATTATCTGTCGTGATGCTTCGACGACGGGGGACGGGATTGTTGCCGCGCTGAAGGTGTTGAAAGCGATGCAGACCTCAGGTAAATCGCTTTCTGAAATGGTTGGTGCAATTACGCTTTATCCTCAAATCATGATTAATGTCCGCGTTCAGAATAAGCGTGATACCGACACTATCCCGGGCATTGTTGAGGCGGTAAAGAAAGCAGAAGAAGAAATGGCTGGAAAAGGCCGTGTGCTGCTGAGACCTTCAGGCACAGAGCCAGTCATTCGGGTGATGGTGGAAGGTGAAGATGGTGCTCATGTACAGGCCCAGGTAGAAAAGCTGGCGAAGGTTGTTGAAAAAGAGATGAGCTAAGGGCTGGCAACGTGGTTTTGGCTGTGCTTCACACTGGAGTTTCAAGGTGGCCTCCTTTTTGTCGTGTAATGTTGTTATTGTCTGATTGGACTGGTTGGTAAGTACTCTCTTCTATATCTGTCGTCTTATTGTAGCCATTGAGAGCCTTTGCTTCAGAGTGACGGTTATTTTCTGGGGTAGGGCTCTTACCTGTGTTCAGGAAGAAATAACTGTAAACACTTTTCAGAATGTGAATACAGGCATAGCCAGTTAGAGCACCTAAAGTAGTAGCTTCCAGATAATTAGTCCTTCTATCTATATTTTTACAGTTGGCAAGTGTGTGATTGTTTTCATAACAGTCTTTTGCAATGGTTCCCGGTACAGCGAAAGTGCCGCCTGTCACTGTGCTTGGAATCCTAACAGCCCGTGAACCAAAGAGGTTTGTTGTTGGGGGGGGCTGGTATCTTGGCTTGAAAATCAGTTGTAGTGGATTGTGTAACCAAAGTGGTAGGTATTATTGTTTTTTTATATGTGCTTAAGGGTTACTTTAAAAGCTAATACCTGCACCAGCTGAGACCACTGATGTTCCTTCTGAACTTCCATATCGTCCTTGAATAATCACCCCGCTGTCAAAGCGACGAGATATGCCTACTGCAATGGCTGAATGCTGGTCGAAATAGCCAAAACCTATTCCAATGAAGTTTTGCTCAGATCGATAACCGGAGGGGATTGCAGAAAGTGCTGCATTCACACTAATGGCTCTGGCTTGTTTTTCGACCTGATGGGAGAGTGAGTCATAGGTGTTGGCAGTAAGGTTTAACTGTTCTGTCAGGTGAGTGATTTCCTGTGTTACCTGTTCCGTTGCTTTATGTTGTTGCTGAGGGTTAAAAAGCTGTATGGAAAGGTCTCGGGCGGCGGCCGTATAAGTTTGACCATCTCTATTGTAGCTATAGTTTCCCTCTGGCCAGCTTGGCTTTAAAGTTAACAGTCCGTTCTTGTATACAGTTTTGCTAAGGTGGGGATATTGGGTATTCATGTAAACCTACTGCATGTTAATCGCATCGCGGTTTACATCAGCCATCTCTTTGAGCTTTGAATTCAAAGGCTCTTGATCGCTGCTGGGAGCATTAATCTCAACAGAGGGTAGAGTAGTCTGTGGGCTTGTATCAGCACTGGATAAGTGCAATTACTTGCGGGATAGCTACGGCAATGGCCACCAGAGATTTCATACTTAACGTCCTCATGACCGGACTAAAAAGAGCGGTAAGGGATATAAATAACGTGTGTGATTTGTGAAGTGTTCGGCAGGCCGTGGTAATTCCAGATAAACCAAAGAAATAAAACGATATTGTGGCTATATGATAATCCTAACCATAGAGTTGGTCTCACGATTGACTGAAAATAACTTCTGAGTACTTGAAAAGTACCTTGATGACATATATAGCTACATGGTGGATTTTCAGCAAATTGTCGAATTGGTTAGTAGTGAAAATAGCAGTAAAAATAGCTTGAAAGCCAGTAATAGTGGTGGTCTAAGTCGAGTGCTTTCTTCCTCTGAGACAAGGTGAATTTGTTGTATGTTCCTAGCTTTCGGGTTAGTATTCCCGCCTCGCGATCAAAGAGGTAAGCGGTATGCGTCAGCCACTGGTAGCCGGAAACTGGAAGATGAATGGATCTTCAGACAGTATCCGTGAGCTTGTTGATGGAATCCTTTCTGGGCTTGAAACCAAGGCTGAGGTGCTTGTTTTTCCACCTAGCGTATATGTTCAGCAGGTTCGCGATCTGTTGAGTGGTTCATCTGTTAAGTTCGGTGTACAGAACGTCTCTGATCAGTTGTCAGGTGCCTATACTGGTGAGATCTCTCCTCTAATGGCCAAAGATCTTGGCTGTGAATATGTTTTGATTGGTCACTCTGAGCGTCGTTCTCTGTTTGGAGAAACGGATGCAGATGTGGCAGCGAAATTCTGTGCTCTGGTTGATCAGGGTCTGGTCCCCGTCCTTTGTGTTGGCGAGACCCTGTCTGAGCGCGAATCTGGTGATACTATGAAGATAGTTGCCCACCAGATAAATACTGTGCTTCGGGCTGCAGGTCCGGAGCTTCTGGCTAATTTTGTAATTGCCTATGAACCAGTTTGGGCTATCGGTACTGGTCTGACTGCAACACCAGAACAGGCGCAGGAAGTTCATGCTGATATTCGTGCGCTGCTGGCAGAGAACGATCCGTCCATGGCGGACAGAACCCGTGTTCTGTATGGTGGTAGTATGAAGGCTGACAACGCAGCAGAACTGATGAGACAGCCTGATGTTGATGGTGGTCTTATCGGTGGTGCTTCATTGATAGCTGCTGATTTTAAGGTGATTTGTCACGCTGCGGGCTAGTAATGGAAACCATTATTCTTCTTGTGCACGTGCTGGTAGCTGTTGGTGTGATCGCTCTGATCATGCTGCAGCAAGGCAAAGGTGCAGAAACAGGAGCCAGTTTTGGCTCAGGGGCTTCTCAAACGGTGTTTGGGAGTCAGGGCTCAGCTAATTTCTTGAGTCGAACAACAGCGATATTGGCGACGGTATTTTTTGTCACCAGTATTGGTCTGGCGGTGATGGCCAGGCAGAAAGCTGATGGTGTTGCAAGTGCTGGTTTACCCTCTGTTCAGATTGAGCAGATTGTACCTGCTAATGATGCGCCATTTTCGGTAGATGCTTTAGAAAGTACTACCGAAAGCGATGCACCTGTGTTAGAGTCTCAGCCCGTTGAGAGTAGTGGCTCCAATAACTCTGAAAGCACTAAGTAAGATTAAAATCTTATTGATTTACAAAGGGTTTTCAGAAATAATTTCACTGTCGCTGCGAGCGGCAGTTAAGGCCGAAGTGGTGGAATTGGTAGACACGCTGTCTTGAGGGGGCAGTGCCTGTATGGGCGTACGAGTTCGAGTCTCGTCTTCGGCACCAAATAAAAGCTGTAAGAATTATTCTTACGGCTTTTTTTGTATCTGGACTAAATATCAGGTATAGCTTTCCTCTTTTTTGTTCTGAGTATGGCCTTCAATCAAAAACTCGAAAGTTTGAGCTTTTGAGCAGTTTCTTTTTTTGCTTACCTCTCTTCGGCTTGGTTAAGTATCAAGTTTATTCTTCAGGTATATCATCATTTAACTGGATATTTTGGAAATCTAGTTTTTAATTCAAATAATGATAGATAGCCGATATGTATATCCAAATAACAAACTGTCATTATCTTTATTGGCCGAGGCTGCATGTTACGTTGAGTCATGCTGCCGCTATGTACGGGACAAAACATATAGCAAGTCCGTGAACACTACTGGATCTTTTTTT
>OODV01000082.1 GCA_900299555.1 uncultured Endozoicomonas sp. | reverse complement strand
TTATTCCCCGGTTCACGATTCGTGGCTGCTGGAACCGATATGAGCAAAAATTAGAACTGATTTCAAATAACCAGCACGAACGAACATTAAGCTCGAAACCCAGAGCAGCATAGACTGCTTGTAGAGTCGGTAATATAAGAGAATTGGCCAGTTCAGAAGTTACACTGGAAATGCTTTATTAATTTCAGAAATAAACTTCTCAAACGTCCGTAATACCTAAGCTCTAAAGCTGAGAAATGAGTACCTTATGAATATATTAAAATATAATCAACCAATCATTAAAATTAACAATACTTCAATAGATGAGAATTTAAAAAAATCAGCAAAAAACAATCAACCAAATCACTTTTCCATTCTATCAAAGGCCGATAATTATCGATTAAGATCTCTTCAGAGTCTTTCAATAAAAGTTATTATAAATGCAAAAAATATTTATAATCCTAATAACATTCCAATACAAGTAATTAGAATCATAGAAAATGAACCTAATGAATATTATAAAAATGTAGGGCTGCAGGCAGCATTAAATAATAATTGCCTTTATAAGGCAAAGATGTGGGTAGAGCTTGGCGCTCCCGCCCCAACCACGGAGAGACTGACAGCAGGTCTGCAGGCGGCATTAAACACAAATAATCTTTGCCAGGCAAAGAGATGGCTCGAGCTTGGCGCTCCCGCCCCAACCACAGAGAGACTGACAGCAGGCTTGCAGACGGCATTACATGCAAATAATCCTTTCAATGTAGATCAGTGGCTCGAGCTTGGCGCTCCCGCCCCAACTACGGAGAGACTGACAGCAGGCCTGCAGGCGGCATTAAACGAAAATGATCCCTATAGTGCAAAAATGTGGATAAAGCTTGGTGCCA
Source organism: uncultured Endozoicomonas sp. (assembly GCA_900299555.1). Taxonomy (GTDB): domain Bacteria; phylum Pseudomonadota; class Gammaproteobacteria; order Pseudomonadales; family Endozoicomonadaceae; genus Endozoicomonas. The sequence goes on along the minus strand of OODV01000082.1, from coordinate 37,772 downwards.
ACATCACTCCGGAGATATTGGCAACAGGCCTGCAGGCGGTGTTAACTGGAAGTAATTTCAGCAGAGGATCGGTGTGGTTCGATCTGCAAGCCATCATTACTCCGGAGATATTGGCTGCAGGCCTGCAGGCAGCATTTAACGAAAATGATATTTTTAATGTAGATATGTGGATTGAGCTGGGAGCTTGCTGTACTGTTGAGATATCGTCAATAGGCCTGCAGGCAGCATTGAACGAAAATAATCCGTTCTTGGTAGATCATTGGATCAAGCTTGGCGCTCCCGCCCCAACCACGGAGAGACTGACAGCAGGTCTGCAGACGGCTTTAAACGAAAATAATCCCACTAGTGCAAAGAGGTGGATCAAGCTCGGTGCCATCAGTACACCGGAGATATTGGCAATAGGCCTGCAGGCAGCATTCAACGAAAATAAGCCCTCCGATGTAGATAAGTGGATCAAGCTAGGCGCTCCCGCCCCAACCACGGAGAGACTGACAGCAGGTCTGCAGGCGGCATTAAATGCAAATGATCCATTTAGTGTAGATAAGTGGATCAAGCTTGGAGCTCCCGCCCCAACCATAGAGAGACTGACAGCAGGCCTGCAGTCGGCATTAAACAACAACTCTCCATTGAGTGCAAAGAGGTGGATCAAGCTGGGTGCCATCAGTACACCGGAGATATTGGCAATAGGCCTTCAGGCGAGATTAAATGTAAATGACTTCAATTCTGTAGAAAGGTGGATTGAGATTGGCGCTAATCCATACATCTAGGCCCTGTTGACATAATCATCGCAACCACAGCATTAGAGCCGCCAAAGCCAGCATTCCCATGTAATTGACGGCTTTCTTCTCAAATCGGGTTGCAATTCTTCTGTAGTGCTTTAGCTTACCCAAGGTAGGCCGCTTCGCGGCGGCTTTTAGCCCGTGCACAATGAAGGGCTTTCAGCCAACGGATTCGTAAGGATACGAATACAATACCCGCAGCCATTCCTGCAAAATAGCCCGATCATCATCTCTGCAGAGTCACCACTGTTCGCACTCCCTCACCTCTTAAAATGCTCCTGCTAACCGGTAAGCTCTGGGCCCGCTACCTGCACAAACATGAAGCCCAGCTGCGCCCCGTGGTCATAGAAAGCGTCAGTCAGGTACTGGCCTGCAGCCGCTTTATCATGGGCTACGCCACCTGGCAGTGCAGTAACCGGGAATGTACCCACGAACAACGGATCTGTTTTGGCTGCAAGTCCCGTTTCTGCAACACCTGTGGCAAGAAGCTCACCGACCAGTGGATTGAGCAGCAAAAAGTGATCCTGCCCGACACGCAGTGGCAACACATCACCTTCACCATGCCTTCCGAGCTCTGGCCGTTGTTTAAGATCAACCGGCACTTGCTTGGGAAGCTCAGTGCCCTGGCAGCAAAGCCACTGCAGGTCATGGCCAGAAAGAAAGGCATCACGCCGGGCATTTTCACAGCCATCCATACCTTTGGCCGGGGACTGAACTGGAATGTCCATATCCACCTCTCAGTCACCCGTGGCGGCCTGTTCGACAACAACACCCAATGGAAGTCAGTCTACTTTGCCAGAGAGCCCATCATGAAGCAGTGGCGCTACGGGGTGATCACACTGCTCCGGGAGGCGTTCAAAAAGGGCGAACTGAAATTACCGCTGCATCTGGGTAATGCCGATCCGACACCGGATGACTTCAACCCTTTCCTCAGCCAGCAGTATGAAAAACCCTGGATCGTCCATTTTGCCAAAGCCACCAAAACCCCGCTGAACACCATCAAATACCTGGGGCGTTACATCAAACGACCACCGTTATCCATGTCCAGACTTCACCATTACGATGGAAAGACCGTGGTATTCAATTACCTGGATCATAAAACCAAAAGCTATCGCCAGATGAGCTGTGAGGCCGAGGAATTCATTGAAACGCTGACCCAGCACATTATTTCGCATGATCCGTTACTACGGCTTCCTGGCCAACCGGGTTCGCAATACTCTACTCCCGACCGTCTACAACCTGCTCAATCAGCCCAGACGCAATGCCCTGAAACTCACCTTCCCGGATCTTCTGAAAAATACCTTTGGAATGGATATCCGGCAGTGCCTGCTCTGCAAGGCCCGGATGCTCTTTACCGGCATCACGCAGGGAAAACCGAAACAGGAACTGCACAAACACCGAATGGCGTTAGCGTTAGCGAAACCCGTTGCCTGATTCACGCCCTCACTCCGCCTGGAATCAGGGTTTGCAGAGAAACACAGGAAGAAACTGGGATTTTGCAGAGATTTCAGCTGATCAATCAGGAGGAACACTCAGGGACAGTCCAGAAATGAGAGTCGGAAATCAGGAATTTCAGGGCATTTTTTTGGATGAAGAAAATCAGGGTCAGGTCTTTCATTGTGCAAAATGAAAATTTAAGCTATTTCTCACAATCTTCACTTGAAGTTTGTACGATGAAGTAGCTTTTCTAAAACCCACGCTACCGCCCGTCCAGACATTTTCAGGAATAGTCAGATAACGCTCTTTTTGTACGACATATAATGTGTAATTTCATAAGTTGAAAATAGTACCATCGCTCTGACTGTCTTTATATTGCTTCTTATCACTTTTTCCTGCGTCCACTACAGTGGATCTACCTATCCAGTTATACACAGCTATCCTCGGCCTTCTCAGTGCCTCAGCTCTCTGCATCAATATGGATAAGTAGACTCTCTCAGTATCTTTTCTTCCAGCTTTGATCTGACTGGATCAGCCTTAGCAGAGATGTTTAGGTAGTCATTTCCATGTCACTGTCATACCCCTTTTTTGAATTGCCGTAATTTTGAACAACATCGTACTTACTCAAAAAAATCTGTTGCCCTGTGGACAAAACATTTTTTTGCCCCGTCCTCCTGCTGTTCCTGGACAAATTACATTCAAAAAAAGAGGTAACACATCATGGAAACACTCACTAACTCTATGCTCTGCACACTGATTCACTTGACCAAAAACCAGCTGGAAACCAAAAGACAGGAGATCGCCAACCTATCTCAATACACAACCAAAGTGATCCGAGAGAGCTATAACTCAGAAGTGGAAGAACTGGTGGCCATCAAGGATATCCTCGACTCAGTTCTCAAACTGCACGACGATAAGCCGAAGTCCACCAAGAAATAACTCAGAGGGGTTATCCCCTCTTATTTACAGGGATGTAATGTATCCTGAAAATGCACGACTGCATGGATGCAGGAGGTAGAGTAACGCAGGAGCAGTTACCGAGGAGCAATTTTCAAGGCTTACTGATTAGATGCTACACCCCAGCAACAACCTTTCCTGATACGACTCCCTCATTCGTTCGATCAACTGGTGCTCAGTCGTATCGTTGTTTTCATAGTGGAGTGCAATATCGTTCCAGATATAGCTTTTCTGGAGTTCTGTCAGCACCTTGTGAAAAGTCGCCCCCTTTCTGGCACAGGCTGAGAGAAAGTTGCCCACATAGAGCTGGTAATTCTTGCCGGAGAAGGACGTCGCTTTCTTGGCGGCAATATTCTGGTATTGCAAAAAATACTGGGTCATTCTGATATTGCGATGACCATGAGGTACGCAAAGTTTGATCCTGAACATTTGCAGGATGCTACCAGACTCAACCCCCTCTCCTCACAGCCCACCAAAACCAAGTATCCAGAAAGCTACAATAAAAAACCAGTTGGACACTTTTTGGACACTTCGGCAAAAACCGCTTCTATCCATCCATAAAAAAACCCCGTAGATCAATAATCTACGGGGTTTCTATTTGGTGGAGGCGGCGGGACTTGAACCCGCGTCCGCCAGCTCTACGCCTTCGGCTCTACATGCTTAGCTTCCGTTTTTAAATTAACGCAGAACGACCCAACGGTCAGGGTGAACTACGCGATCCTGAAAAGTTTTAATCCAACAGCTACAGGAAAACTGATGTGACGATTCTATTTTCGATTGCGATCATTTCCACCCAATAGACAAAACAGAGTGATCGGGAGTCGGCTGTTATTAGGCAGCCATAGCTCCGTGGTAGCTATTATCGTTAGCAACTAATACGTTTGTAGTGTTTTGATTTACGAGCGTCACTACACGCTCGACATGCACCTTAGGTTTCGTAACCGTCGTCGAATCCTGATCGCCCCCAGTAACAAAACTCTGTCGTATTTATGCCAAAAGTAAATAACAAAAGCAACTGTGTTTAGTACATAAGCACTTTTACACTACAAAAAATGCCATTGTCGTTAATTTTTTCTGAAAAAAGACTGCAAAAGCCTTCTGTACAGACTTCTGAACCAGAATGGAGTCGAAAGAGAGAAATGATTATCTCAAAAGTATTTCTGGGGAACCACAAAGAACACGAAGAGCACTAAGCGTATAAAAGGGAGCATCTTAACCCCAGGGCCTCTTCCGGTTTTGAGAGTGTCGAATGGTTATGTGAATGAAGTCTTAAGAAACCGTAATGCCAGGAGGAAGATGAAGAAAGGAGGTTGATTAGCGGCACACAGTGAAGCTGTGTGCCTGAAGAGGTTATCAGCCGCGGTGCATTACTCGCTGCTTTTCAATATTCCATTCACGCTCTTTCGTGGCGGCACGTTTATCAAATTCCTTCTTGCCTCGCGCGAGTGCAATCTGGCATTTGATCAAATGACCTTTCCAGTACAGCTTGGTAGCGATACAGGTGTGGCCCTTCTGCTGGGTTTCAGAAAACAGCCTTGCCAGCTCTCGTTGATGGAGTAGCAGTTTTCGATCACGCAGCGGATCCGCTACCACATGGGTAGACGCCGTGGTTAATGGAGTGATCTGGGCACCAATCAGCCAGGCTTCGCCATCTTTCAGCAGGACGTAGCTGTCCACCAGTTGAACCTTGCCCTGCCGGAGGCTTTTCACCTCCCAGCCAGCAAGGGACAGACCTGCTTCGAAAGTTTCGTCAATGTGATAGTCATGACGGGCTTTCTTGTTGACGACGATGGATGAATCGCCCTGTTTGCCTTTCTTTGAACTTTTTGCCATGGCGCGGATTATAGGAGTAGCTCGATGTAAAGTCACTTATTCTGGGGGATCCGGGCCAGTTTCAGCAATAGCATCGGATCAATGGATGTTTAGCATAGTGAATATTTCTGCAATTAATAACCACCGTATTCAAAAAACTCTATTTTAACCATATGGACGGCAAAAACGGTTGAGATGTAATGCCTAACCGGTACAATGACTACCAACCCTGTCTGATCTTCTCCGTTCTTCTGTCAGCAGGCTGTTTCATCTGAGGTAGTCTTTATCGCTGGTTGCACGGTTTGGAGGATTTACTGGGATTGTGTTGTTCCCGTGAAATTCTCGCGTGGTAATAGTTCAAGAAGCAAGAAGCCGTCTGAAATGCAGTGTGACTGTTCTGGTCTTCGACAACTGGCCATGATTGATAAAGATGATCTCTGCTGTATCACAGCGGGTTATCCATAATAATTATTATTCTGTGTTGTCTAACCATACCTGTCTTTCAAACGGCCTCTGAGTAAAATAATTCGACTCATTGGGGAACTCATGTCTGGACAAAATCCAACGACATCGAAAAAAACCTGGGCTAATCGCTGGACCTTTCTGCTCGCTGCGGCAGGCTCTGCCATCGGTCTGGGCAACATCTGGAAATTTCCTTACATCGCCGGGCAATACGGTGGTGGCGCCTTCGTCATGCTCTACCTGCTCTGCATCGCTATTATGGGTGTTCCACTACTGATGGCAGAAACCGCCATTGGCCGTCATACCCGTCTGAGTCCACTGAACGCCATTAAAAAACTCACCAGCGACCTTGGGGCTTCAAAGCTTTGGGGGATTATTGGCTGGATGGGTATGCTTGCTGGATTCCTGATTCTTTCTTTCTACAGTGTTATCGCAGGCTGGTCGCTTTCCTACGCCTGGGATATTGTCACTGGTGCCTTTAACGGTATGACAACCGACCAGGTTGGTGATGCCTTTGGTGGGCTGGTGTCATCAGCACCTCGTCAGATATTCTGGCACACCACCTTTATGCTGATAACGCTGTTGATTACCGCCCGGGGCATTCACAAAGGTCTTGAGAAAGGCCTGCAGGTGATGATGCCCGCCCTGTTCGCCCTTCTGCTAGTCATGCTGGGTTACAGTATGCTGGAAACCGGGCAGTTCATGCGTGGCTTCAACTTTATGTTCTCTGTGGATTTCTCCAAGGTGACTGGTGAAGCCTTTGTCGCGGCGCTGGGGCAGGCCTTCTTTACCCTGAGCCTGGGCATGTGTTGCCTGATGGCTTATGGCGCCTATATGCCGGCCAATAACTCCATTCCGAGAACTGCCATTAATGTTGCGGCGCTGGATACACTGATGGCGATTATCTCCGGCCTGATTGTATTCCCGATTGTATTTGCCTACGGTCTGGAGCCTTCTGCTGGCCCCGGCCTGCTGTTTGTCTCCCTGACGGCTGCCTTTGTTCATATGCCAATGGGTGAATTGTTTGGCTTCCTGTTCTTTGTTCTGGTGGGTATTGCAGCACTGAGCTCTGCGATCTCTCTGGTTGAACCGGCACTGGCCTGGTTGATTGAACGCACGCCTCTGAGCCGTACGGTTGCCACAGTGATTCTCTGTGCTGCCATCTGGTTTGTTGGCCTGGGCACGGTGTTCTCCATGAGTGGAGACCTGACCTTCACCCTGTTCGAGAAGAACTTCTTTGATCTGCTGGATTACTTCACCAGTAATATCCTGCTACCTGTGGGTGGTCTGCTGATCTCTGTCTTTGCTGGTTGGGTAATGAAGCGTTCAACCATAATGAAAGAGCTGGGACTCAGTGTCGGCGTGTTCAACCTGTGGCGCGCCATGATCCGCGTAGTTGTGCCATTGTGTGTGCTGACGGTACTGATTACTACTCTCTTCTAAGAACCATCTGTCTATCCGAGGCCGGAATGGGTTATCCTATCCGGCCTTTTTTATGAAAGGCCTGTTCTATGCCAAGGATTTCCCGTTCCGCGCTGGTCATGTATTCCGCTCAACAGATGTACGATCTGGTCATTGATATTGAAGCGTATGGCGAATTTCTGCCCGGTTGTACCGCTGGACGAATCGATCATCAGGAAGGTGAACGACTGGAAGCAACACTTGAGGTTGCCAAAGCTGGTTTGCGCCATAGCTTTTCCACAAGGAACAAAATGACGCCTGGGAAGTCTATTGAAATGCAACTGCTGGAAGGGCCATTCAAACATTTGTCTGGCATCTGGACGTTTCAGCCATTGGGAGAAAGCGGCTGCAAGGTTTCTCTGGATCTTGAGTTCGAGATGAGCAGTAAGTTCACCCAGGCAACCCTTGGCTCCGTGATCGGGCAGATGATGAACGCCATGGTGGATGCCTTTGGCAAGAGAGCGAAGCAGATTTATGGCTGAGATGATGATGGATGACCCTAAGATCCGTGTGGAAGTAGCCTACGCCAGAGCTAATGAACAGAAAATAATTTCCGTTCAAGTCAAACAGGGGACTACACTGCTCGAAGCCGTTCAACAATCGGGTATTGTTGACTACTTTCCGGAAATTAATCTGGACGAGGCCAAGCTGGGTATCTTTGGAAAAGCAGTAGCCAAACCAGCAGAGCAGGCTATAAAGGAAGGTGAACGCGTCGAAATTTACCGCCCGCTGATTGCCGACCCGAAAGAGGTCCGCAAGCGCAGGGCTGAACAGGCAAAGCAGAAAAAGTCAGTACAGGAAAGTGCGAACTGAGAATACGCTTATTGTCAAAGCCACACCTGTAGTCACTACTGCTGATTATTCTCAGGTTTGAGGTCGCCCTGGATAGAACTAAGCTGATCGTTTTCAAAAAACAGTGTTACGGTTTTCTGCTCACGATCCTTGCCACCTGGCTGCAGGCTGTAAATGTAGTCCCAGCGATTGCGGTTAAAGGTATCTTCCAGTAATGGAGAACCCATAACGTATTGAACCTGGGCGCGGGTCATTCCCGGGCGGAGTTGATTGATCATTTCCTGGGTAATGACATTTCCCTGCTGAATATCAATTTTATAGGCGCCGGGGAAACTGATAAGCTTCGAACCACTGTCCGTAGAGCTGGCGCACCCTGTCAGCAGGGTGGTTGAAAAAAGTGCGGCGGCCAGGGCGATTGTGGTTTTTTGCATCGGTTTCAGACTTCCACTATCTTGCTTGCTAAAAAATGACTAGCAGCCTGCTCGCAGAGCAAAATGAAAAAGCTGCACGAAAATGTGATAATAGCAGGATTATCTTGCAAAGGGTTAGGGAAACGTGTTGGAAAATCAAGAGTTGCGCAAAGCAGGATTGAAAGTCACCCTGCCTCGAGTAAAGATTCTGCAGATCCTTGAAGCCGCCAAGGACAAGCATTTGTCTGCGGAAGATGTCTACAAGGCTCTGCTGGAAGCGGAAGAGGATGTGGGACTGGCGACAGTCTATCGGGTACTGACCCAGTTTGAGAGTGCAGGCCTTGTGGTTCGCCATAATTTTGATGGCGGTCACTCTGTGTTTGAGCTGTCCCGTGGTGAGCATCATGATCATATGGTTTGTATGGAGACTGGAGACGTCATCGAGTTTATTGATGACGAGATTGAAAAACGTCAGCACGCGATTGCTGAAAAGCACGGTTTTGAAATCGTTGATCACAACCTTGTGATCTATGTGCGACCTAAGAAGAAAAAGTAAAAAAGGTAGAAGCTGCCAGATTTTCTAACCTGTGAGATGACTCACCCCCGCCCTTGTTGCCGGGGGTTTGTTTTAAGTGTTTGCCGTGAAAGAAAATTGCCACAGAGACACAAAGATACGGAGAAAAGAAAAGGCTTTTCCTCTGTGAATCCGTGCTTTTGTGGCCAAAGCTTATTGCTGAAGGTAACGGAAAATCGTCATGTATATTTGTGGTTGATTATGCCTGAGCCTGAAATAACATTTCCTGGGCATGGCTCAGAGTCGGGGCCGTCAGCTCAACACCGCCCAGCATTCTGGCAATCTCATGAACACGATGATCGCCATCCAGCTCAAGAATACGGGTACTTGAGGCTTTTCTGCTGACTTTCTTACTGACATGCAGATGCTGATGAGCCTGCGAAGCCACCTGAGGCTGATGGGTAACACACAACACCTGTCCGCTTTTGCCAACCTCTCTCAGCATGCTACCAACAATTTCTGCAGTTCCACCACCAATACCGACATCCACCTCATCAAACACCAGAGTGGGTGTTGATGCTGTCTGGGCAATAATCACCTGTATCGCCAGACTGATACGGGACAATTCACCACCAGAGGCCACCTTCCCTAATGGGCGGGGTGCCTGCCCGGGGTTGGTGGTCACCAGAAACTCAATAGACTCAAACCCCTGGGAAGCAACAGTACGCTCCGGAATTTCAGTCAACTCAACACAGAACTTCCCTTTGGGCATACCCAGCAATGCAATTCGCTCCGAAACCAGTTTTTCCAACTTGCGGGCGGCTGTTCTGCGCCTGGCAGATAACTTTTCTGCCAACTGATTATGTTGTTTCTGCAGCTGCTCCAGAGAGAATTCCAGCTCTGCTACCTGCTCGTCATGGCACTGCACTTTTTCCAGCTCTTCACTGATCAACTGCTGCCTGTCAAGCAGCTCTTCCGGCTGAACACGATGTTTTCTGGCGAGATCAAAAATAGCACTGAGCCGCTCTTCTATTTCACGAGCTCTTGCAGGATCGGCATCGAAGTGATCAATAAAATGATTCAACTCACCCACGGCTTCTTCCACCTGAATCTGTGCGGATGAAAGCATGTCAACGGCGTTATTGATGGCAGAGTGCTCAATCTGCAACTCACTCAGACGATGAAGGCAGGAAGAGAGTTGCTGCAGAAGGTTATCACCTTCATCACTGGTGCAGATCTGGGTTACCTGATGGCAGGCCGCCAGAGTTGCACCAGCCTGAGACTGCTGCCTGTGCTCCTGCTCCAGTAACTCAACCTCACCAGGTTGAAGGCCAAGCTGCTCCAACTCATTCAGCTGGTAACTTAACAGCTGCACTTTCTCTTCTCTTTCCTGCTGATCAGACAGCAGGCTGTGCAATTGGTCTCGCGTCTGACGATACGCTGCTGAAACCCTTGCAACCTCTCTGGCCAGAGGCAATGAGCCGGCAAACTGATCCACCAGCTCAGAATGATTGGTCTTTTTTAACAATGATTGATGGGCATGCTGACTGTGGATATCAATTAACAGCTCGCCCAGAGACTTTAATTCAGAAAGCGTAACCGGAGTACCATTGATATAGCCCCGGGAGCGGCCTTCACGGGTAATCACCCGGCGCAAGATACATTCTACAGCCTGGTCAGCGCCTTCAGTGTGATTAGAACGCTCAGACTTCGGACAGTTGTCATACTCTTTCTCTATCAACCACTGCCTGGCTACGGGAATTCGCTGAAGGTCAAAACAGACTTGAATGTCCGCACGTTCCGCACCATCCCGAACGCAATCACTGTCGGCCCGGCCTCCCAGTGCCAGTCCGAGTGCATCAAGCATGATGGATTTACCGGCCCCGGTTTCTCCGGTAATGGCTGTCATTCCGGGATTGATATCCAGGTTCAGGTGGTCAACGATGGCATAGTTGCTGATGGAGATTTGGTTCAGCATGGCAGCTCTCACGATCCCAATACAATATTGGATTACTGTTTATTTATACAGTAAACGCAAAAGCTGAATTGGTAAAGAAAATTTCCCCTTGAATAAGCAGCCATGACCCCCATATTAGGCTGTCCGTTGATGTTTACTTATGCCGAGTGACCGTTCACAACGCTTGGCTATCAAATGAAGACAAGCTCCAGCCAGCATGTCAGGCTGGATTGAAATCCGGAGAAACGCTGGAATGACTGTAGAAAACACTAAAGCAGAAGATCAGGTCGAGAAGCCTGAAGCCACTGAGGCTGAAACCTCTGCAGATGTTGAAGCAGCCGTCGTTGACCCTATTCTGGAGGAAGCGGCTGCTTCAGAAGAGCAAGCCGAAGAACAGGTCATTGACGATACCGCGAGACGTATTGAAGAGCTGGAAGAGCAGCTTGCCCAGTCAAAAGACCAGACACTGCGGGCTCATGCCGAGGCCATGAATACCAAGCGCCGTGCTGAGCAGGATGTGGAAAAGGCCCATAAGTTTGCACTGGAAAAGTTCGTCAACGAATTGATCCCTGTGGTTGATAGCCTGGAAAAAGGCATTGAAAGTGCTGAGCAGGGTGACGGTTCTCACGAGACCATGCTGGAAGGCATGCGCCTGACTCATAAGCAGCTGCTGGATGCGCTCGCAAAATTCCAGGTACTGCAGGTAAACCCGGAAGGCGAGCCTTTTGACCCGAACTTTCATCAGGCCATCTCCATGGTACCGAACCAGGATATGGAGCCTAACACGGTGATGAACGTTTTCCAGAAAGGTTACACGCTTCATGGACGGGTTATTCGTCCGGCAATGGTTGTAGTTTCCAGCGCCGCCTAAGACAGATCTTGCTGCAAGGCTGTTTTAAGGACCAGATTCTTGAAGCAGCCCCCTTGAAAAAGAAAATGCCGCTCCCATATAGCAAACCAAGATCGTGGTAATCACCACATAGACGCTGTTTCAACAGACTTCATACTCTGCTGAAACCACTGGGAAGCAATCACTGATTTCAAAGAATTCCGCCTTGGCTTCAAGGCAATGGAGACAGAAAAAATGGGTAAAATCATTGGTATTGACCTGGGCACCACCAACTCCTGTGTGGCGATCCTGGATGGAGAAAAAGCAAAAGTTATTGAAAACGCTGAAGGTGCGCGTACCACACCTTCCATCATCGCTTACACTGACGATGGAGAAATTCTGGTAGGCCAGCCAGCCAAGCGTCAGGCGGTAACCAACCCTAACAATACCCTGTTTGCTATCAAGCGCCTGATTGGTCGCCGCTTCAAAGATGAAGTGGTTCAGAAAGACATCAAGATGGTGCCTTACAAGATCGCCGAAGCTGATAATGGCGACGCATGGGTTGAAGTTAAAGGCGACAGAAAGGCCCCACCTCAGATTTCTGCCGAAATTCTGAAGAAAATGAAGAAGACGGCTGAAGATTACCTGGGCGAGTCAGTCACCGAAGCGGTTATCACCGTTCCAGCCTACTTCAACGATTCTCAGCGTCAGGCCACTAAAGACGCCGGCCGTATAGCGGGTCTGGACGTTAAGCGTATTATCAACGAGCCAACTGCTGCGGCACTGGCTTACGGCATGGACAAAAAGAAAGGCGACCAGACCATTGCGGTTTATGACCTGGGTGGTGGTACTTTCGACGTTTCCATTATTGAAATTGCCGATGTAGACGGCGAGCACCAGTTTGAAGTACTGGCCACTAATGGTGACACGTTCCTGGGTGGTGAAGACTTTGACCTGCGTCTGATCGAATACCTTGCAGTTGAATTCAAGAAAGACCAGGGCATCGACCTGACAGGCGACCCACTGGCCATGCAGCGTCTGAAAGAAGCCGCTGAAAAGGCCAAGATTGAGCTGTCTTCTACTCAGCAGACTGACGTTAACCTGCCATACATCACTGCTGATGCTACCGGCCCTAAGCACCTGAACGTTAAAGTTAGCCGTTCCAAGCTGGAATCTCTGGTAGAAGATCTGGTTGCCCGTTCTCTGGAGCCATGTCGCATTGCGGTTAAAGATTCTGATCTGGACCTGTCTGATATCGACGAAGTTATCCTGGTGGGTGGTCAGACTCGTATGCCACTGGTTCAGCAGAAAGTGGCTGAGTTTTTTGGTAAAGAGCCCCGCAAGGACGTTAACCCTGACGAAGCCGTTGCCATGGGTGCTTCTATCCAGGCTGCCGTTCTGGCGGGTGACGTTAAAGACGTTCTGCTGCTGGACGTAACTCCACTGACCCTGGGTATCGAAACCATGGGCGGTGTAATGACTCCGCTGATCGAAAAGAACACCACGATTCCTACCAAAAAATCACAGACCTTCTCTACCGCAGACGATAACCAGGGTGCAGTGACCATTCACGTTCTGCAGGGTGAGCGTAAGCAGGCTGCTCACAACAAGTCCCTGGGTCGTTTTGACCTGGCAGACATTCCTCCGGCACCACGTGGCATGCCACAAATCGAAGTCAGCTTCGACCTGGATGCTAACGGTATTCTGAATGTTTCTGCAAAAGACAAGGCAACTGGCAAAGAACAGTCTATTGTCATCAAGGCATCTTCCGGTCTGTCTGACGAAGAAATCGATCAGATGGTTAAGGATGCAGAAGCCAACGCTGCAGACGATAAGAAGTTTGAAGAGCTGGCAGCTGCACGTAACCAGGCCGACGGTCTTGCACACGCTACCCGCAAAATGCTTGAAGAAGCGGGCGACAAGGCGACTGAAGAAGAGAAAACAGCCATCAACAAAGCCGTTGAAGAGCTGGAAGCAGCCGCCAAAGGTGACGATAAAGAAGAGATCGACGCTAAAACCAAGGCTCTTTCTGAAGCGTCTGCCAGCCTGACTCAGAAGATGTATGCGGAAGCTCAGCAACAGCAGGGTGGAGCCCAGGCTGAAGGTGGCGAAGGCAGCAAAGGTGACTCCGCTGCAGACGATGCTGTCGACGCTGAGTTTGAAGAAGTAAAGGATGACAAGAAGTAAGACCATGGCAATCATCAATGACTGATGATTGGATTGGCCACAACGCGGGATTAATACCGATCAAGTCTTCTAACCCCGTTATGAGCATGGTTAGCTGGATTGAAAGACAACGAAGCAACGAGTCATAGTCGTCACTATGGTAAGTAGCATTAACGATGGATTTCAGTTCAGGTTACCAGTGCAATACGGCTCCAGAGACGCGATTGGTTTAACTCCCGCGTTGTCGTATATATCAAAAATGAAGGCTTTGTCAGACTTGACCATGAATCCAGTGAGTTCTGTGTTTTCATGCTCGACTGGTGAATGCAGTTAGCTCAGGGTTTTACTGATGGCAAAACGCGACTATTACGAAGTGCTTGGCGTAGACAGGAGCGCTTCGGACAAGGACATAAAAAAGGCCTATCGTCGTATGGCCATGAAGCATCACCCGGACCGTAATCCTGGTGATAAAGAGGCTGAAGAGAGCTTTAAGGAAATTAATGAAGCTTTCGAAGTACTTTCCGACGGCCAGAAAAAAGCCGCCTACGACCAGTATGGCCATGCTGGTGTTGACCCAAGCATGGGCGGCATGGGTGGGGCTGGCGGTTTTGCCGGTGGTAACTTTGGCGATATTTTTGGCGATGTCTTTGGTGACATTTTCGGTGCAGGGGGTGGCCGCAGCCGCAGCTCTGTACAAAGAGGTGCGGACCTCCGCTATCAGCTGGAGCTGAGTCTGGAAGAGGCCGTTCGCGGTGTCACCAAAAAAATTCGTATTCCTACGCTGGTCAGCTGTACTGAATGTGACGGCTCCGGCGCGAAAAAAGGCACCCAGCCTGTTGGTTGTACCACCTGTGGTGGCATTGGCCAAGTGCGTATGCAACAGGGCTTCTTCTCTGTTCAGCAAACCTGCCCTGACTGCCGTGGTACGGGCAAGATGATCAAAGATCCCTGCCACGCCTGTCACGGTGAAGGCCGCGTTCAGGAATACAAGACTCTGTCTGTTAAAATCCCACAGGGTGTTGATACCGGCGATCGCATCCGCCTCGCGGGTGAAGGCGAAGCCGGCAGCAATGGTGGTCCTTCTGGTGACCTTTATGTTCAGGTCAGTGTTGCCGATCATCCGATCTTCCAGCGCGACGGCAAACACCTGTACTGTGAAGTACCCATTACTTTTGTGGATGCAGCCCTGGGCGGAGAACTGGAAGTTCCCACCCTTGAAGGCCGTGTGAAACTGAAGATTCCTGAAGAGACGCAGACTGGCAAGCTGTTCCGCCTGCGCGGCAAGGGCGTTGTCCCGGTTCGAGGTGGTAGTGCCGGTGACCTGATGTGTCGTGTGGTGGTTGAAACTCCGGTTAAATTGACTGAGCGTCAGAAGGAACTCTTGAAGGAACTGGAAGAAACCTTCCAAAAAGAAGGCACTGGTCATCAGTCACCGAAGAAGCAATCGTTCTTCGATGGTGTGAAAAAATTCTTTGATGACATGACTTCGTGATATCCTCGTAAAGAATCAGCCCCTGAATTCAGGGGCTTTTTTATATCCATACCCTCTGTTAATTATTCTCTCCGATGATTAGACGATCCAACGAGAACGATACTGATACTGTACTCACTATCTGGCTGAATACTTCAATCAAAGCTCATGATTTCATCGAAGCTGGTTTCTGGCATTCTCAGTTAGACAATATGCGGAATATCTATCTGTCGGCTTCAGAAATCTGGGTATATGAACAGAGAGGGAAAGTTGTTGGCTTTTACGCACTGTATGAAAATACTCTGGCTGCAATCTTTGTGTTGCCGGAGTTTCAAGGGCAGGGAATCGGAAAATCCCTGATCACTCATGCAAAAGGTCAAAGGTCTGAATTAACGCTTTCAGTCTATAAAGCAAACGAGCCCAGTTATCAATTTTAACTGTCTCAAGGACACACCGGGCATTCTGAATACACGATGAACCTAAGCCAAACAAAAACAATGAATAAAAAGCCCTGACACAAGAGCTTTTTATTCAATATCCTGATCAGGTTCTGTTGGCTTCAACCTTCACCGACATTCGCACCCGGTACTTCCTGATTTCTTGCTTTCATGTCCAGCAAGCTGCGAAGTGCTGGCAAAAAAAGCAGAGCCAGGGTAATCAGGCAAATGCTCAACGTCAGAGGACGTTCCCACAGGAAAGAAAAACTTCCATCGGAAAGCGTCAGAGCCCGACTGAGATTATTCTCCAGTATTCCACCCAGGATAAACCCAAGCAGCATTGGCGCCATTGGGAAATCCAGCAGCTTCAGCCCAAGGGCAATAACGGTAATCGCAACCATCATATGAATATCAAAAGTATTAAAGCTGACCAGGTAAACGCCGGTAATGGAGAAAAAGAGAATCAGTGGAATCAATATAGGCCTTGGAATCGCCAGTAATCTTGAGATGTAAGGAATCAATGGCAGGTTCAGAATCAACAACACCAGATTGCCAAAGTACATGGAAATAATGACGGACCAGAACACATCCGGATTATCCATAAACAGACGAGGCCCAGGTTGAATACCATAGGCGATCAATGCACCCAACATAATGGCTGTGGTTCCAGAGCCCGGAATACCCAGCGTTAGCAGGGGAACAAAGGAGCCCGTAGAGGCTGCATTATTGGCAGACTCAGGCGCAGCCAACCCTCGCAGTGCGCCCTTACCAAACTGTAACTTCTGTTTGGCGCTGGCCAGGTTGCGCTCAAGACCATAAGCCAGGAAGGAAGCAATCGTTGCACCAGCCCCCGGCAGCACACCGACCAGAAAACCAAATACAGATGAACGGGCAACCGTTGGCGCCACTTCTTTTACTTCATCACGACTGAGTTTCATACTGCCCAGCGCTTCAGTATCCATCGCCTGATCCTGCTCTCGATGAGCGCCTTTCATAACCGACATCAGAACTTCTGCCAGGGCAAAAGTGGCCATCGCCAGCAATAGAAAACTGACACCATCAATCAGGTTTACATTCCCAAACGTAAACCGTGTGGTGCCTGACATCAAATCGGTTCCCACCGTCGCAATCATCAACCCAAAAACGGTCATAATCATCGCTTTGAGCGTCTGCCCTTTTCCTGAAAATGCGGCAACGGCTGTTAAACCAAGGAGCATCAGGGCAAAGTAATCACCAGACTGGAAGCTGAGAGAAACAGAGGCCAGAAAGGGTGCTGCAAACAGCAGAATAATGGCGCCGATAGTACCACCGGTAAAAGAAGAATAAGCGGCCAGAGCAAGTGCCTTACCCGCCTTATTCTGCTGCGCCAGAGGATAGCCATCAAACGCGGTCACTACCGTGCTGGCACACCCTGGTGCATTGATCAGAATCGATGATGTCGAACCACCAAAAACAGCACCATAGTAAACGCCCGCCATCAGGATAATGCCAGACGAAGGGTCTAGACCGTAGGTGATGGGGATCATCAATGCCACAGCAGAGATAGGCCCAAGGCCCGGCAACATACCGATGAATGTGCCTGCAAAACAGCCAACCACCACCATTAACAAATTGAACGGCATTATGGCCGTTGTTAATCCAGTAAACAGACCATCCAACATAATCAGCCTCCCGTCACCATGATCAACAGCTGACCCGGAGCCAGATAAATATTAAGCAACTGAGTCAACACTCCCCAAATGCCTGCCGCAAATGGTAGTGAAGCCAGAATCAGAACCTTTGGACGACGTTCTCCCAGTAGCCAGTAACCACCAATAAGGAACATGGTTGTTGCCAGAAGAAAACCAATCCACTGCAATGCAATGGCAAAAAGAACAATCAAAGCCAGAAGTTTTGCGACCAATGAAAAATCAAGAGATGCGTTTGATGACTTTGCTTCACTGCGACTTCCTGCCATTGAACTGCTCGCTAACAGTAAAAACGAGAACAGTACTCCCAGCCCTGCCAGGGCGTACGGCAGTGTTTGAGCGTGAAAAGGCTCAAACTCGTCACCCGGCAACAGGGGGATCTTACCTGCGTAATAGCCATAACTGAGTGACAGACAAAGAAATACCAGAGAACCAATCTGATCCTTACTCAACATCATGTGAATAACCTCAGGCGATATCAGATAAGGGCATATTGAAAATGCGGGGATTGATCAAACAATCCCCGCAAGATTGGGAAAATTATTTCAGGAAGCCCAGTTCGCGCATCAGAGTCCCCATTTCTTTTTCCTGATTGCCAAGGAATGCGACAAATGTAGCGTCAGGCTTGAAGATTTCAGACCAGCCATAACGGGCACGCACCTGCTCCCACTCGGCTGTTTCGTACATCTTCTCAAGGGTCTTCACAAACTCCGCTTTTTTCTCTTCACTCAGGTCAGGAGCGCCAAAAAAGCCCCGCCAGTTAACAAAACTGCTGTTATAACCCAGCTCTTTCAGAGTCGGCACCTCAGGAGCAGCATCAGAACGCTCTTCTCCTGTCATCACCAGTACCCGAACTTCACGAGCATCTGCCAGGCTCAAGGCTTCACTCAAACCGGTAGAAAGAATATCCGTCTCACCAGACAATAAACTGGCCATCGCCTTACCACCTGCATCATAAGCGACATATTTCACACGACGTGGGTCACCTCCAGAAGCTTTAAAGGCCATTGCCGCCACCAGATGATCCATGCTGCCCCGTGCGGAACCGCCCGCCACTTTTACTGAACGTGGGTTCTTAACAAAATCTTCTGCCACCTGCTGGAAACTGGTATAAGGGGAGTCAGCACGAACAAC
Source organism: uncultured Endozoicomonas sp. (assembly GCA_900299555.1). GTDB lineage: Bacteria > Pseudomonadota > Gammaproteobacteria > Pseudomonadales > Endozoicomonadaceae > Endozoicomonas. The sequence continues at coordinate 19,466 of OODV01000082.1, read as the reverse complement.
AAAGGCGCCAAAGTCACCAATGGTTGCCGCCACGGGTGTCAGATCACGAAAAGACTGGGGAAACACTTTCGACAGCGAACGAATAACAATCGGGGTGGAGTTCACCATCAGGGTGTCATCTTGCTGAGCGGCTGTTTCAATTAGATGAGCAATGGCTTTGCCGCCACCACCACCAGACATGTTTTCATACGAGATTGATTCCACCAGGCCTGATTTGGTCAGAGCCTCACCGGTACCACGGGCAGTACTGTCCCAGCCACCGCCTGCACCACCGGGAATAAGAAAGTGAAGTTCATCCAGTGCAACTGCATGTATCGAAACACCTGCAGTGAGAAAACCAGTCAGAGCTGTGGCCAGGAGAGAGGAACGCTTTTTTCTGGAAATAGAGCGAATCATCGGGAATGCCCTCATAGGTTGTTATGATTATTGAGGTTTTTATTTATTTAATTAAAGATTACCCAGACATTCACATTGACTGAAGCTTTTGAACTTAACGGGTATTTTGATCATAAAGTTCACGACTGCTTTTTATGGACGTCATCAAAAAATATTGAGCATGAATCTCACAAATAACATCAAACAACTGCTCTTTAAGCGCACGGTCAAGCTGAAGACCCGGATGATTTTAATTCTGGGTGTCATGGTGTTGATTCAGACGGGTCTGGTGGGAGGCTTTGCCCTGACCTATCTCAGCCAGGCACTGGATGAACAAATGGCTCAGAAAGCCATGCATGTAGCTAACACCATTTCAGATATACCGTCCGTTCAGCGAGCAGTAACAGAACGTGACACCAACTTTCTGCACCCATTGAGCCTGAAGCTGGCTGAAAAGAACGGTGCACGTTATGTCGTCATTGCTGACCATCTGGGAATCCGGTTGGCTCACCCCGATATTGATGCCATCGGATTATCCATACTGGATGATGAGCCCGATGAACGACCGCTGACCTTCCCCGATGGCAAAGGTTATGCCTATACCGCCCAGGGCAGTCTCGGGACGTCAATGCGAGCCAGAGCTCCCATCATTTCCCCGGATACCAGAGAAGTTATTGGGATTGTATCGGTAGGCTACCTGACAGATCGTATTGCCAGTGTCGTTAATCGATACCGTCAGACTCTGGCTCTGGTTATTATCCTCGGTTTTCTCGTCAGTGCGGTGATGGCCATTGCTTTTGCTGACTATGTTAAGCGGGCCATTTTTGGACTGGAACCGGATCAGATTGGCAGACTGTACCAGGAGCGAAATGCAACCCTTGAGTCGGTCCGGGAAGGAATTATTGCTATTAATGTTGATGGTAGAATCACCACTTGTAATCAAACAGCACTGGCTACGCTGGGTTTACCCACCAGCCAGGATCTTATTGGCCTTCCAGTGCAAGAGGTCCTCCCTGACAGCAATACACTGGAAGTTCTGGCCACTGGAGAACCCCATTACGACCAGCATGTCTGGATGCAGGGAAAACAATTAATCGTCAACCGTATTCCACTGACAAATGGTGACCAGGTAACAGGGGTTGTTTCAAGCTTTCGTCGCAAAGATGAGCTGGATCGAGTCAGTCAGCAACTGGACCGGGTACAACAGTATGCTGACTCGCTGCGCAGTCAGGCCCACGAATACAGTAATAAACTACATACCATTGCCGGACTGATTCAGATTGGTGCTACTGAACAGGCACTGACGTTTATTGGTCAGGAAAATCAGAGCCACCAGGCATTGATACAACTATTGGTTGAGGCAGTGCCTGATCCCATACTTGCTGGCTGTCTTTTAGGGAAATATAACCGTGCCAGAGAGCTTGGGCTCTCTCTGACTGTGGATGAAAACAGTCATATGGCCGAGCTACCAGATGACCTTTCCCGAGAGCAACTGGTCGCTATTATTGGCAACCTGCTGGATAATGCCCTAGAAGCAACCCTCCGTCATCATGGTACAGGAGGAGAGGTCCGGCTCAGCATGACCGATCTGGGCAATGACCTTATTTTTGAAATGGATGACGATGGTCCGGGTATTACACCAGAAGACCAGCTCCGTATTTTTGAAAAAGGGGTAACCAGCAAAAAGGGGGCAGGCCATGGCATTGGGCTTTACCTGGTTCGCAAACAGCTGGATGAACTGAATGGGCAGATTATTTTAGAACCCGGAGACCATGGCGGAAGCCGGTTTATTGTCTTTATACCCAAAATACCCCCTGTAAAAAAACAAGTTTAAGACATTAAAAGGAGTGTGAACAAGCGATGGTACGTGTCGTCATAGCTGAAGATGATCGACAGATTGCAGAGATCCAGCGCCGTTTCCTTGAACGTATAGAGGGGTTTGAGGTCGTTGGTCTGGCCCACAGCCTGATCGATGCCAGAGATATGCTCGAGGTGCTTTCACCTGATCTGCTTATGCTGGATATCCAGTTCCCAACAGGCACCGGTCTTGAGCTATTACGCTGGCTCCGCGCCAGCAACCGGGGAACGGATGTGATTCTGGTCACCGCAGCCCAGGAGGTTGATACTCTGCGGGAGGCACTTCACGGCGGCGTATTTGATTATATATTGAAGCCATTGGTGTTTGAGCGGCTGCAAGCCTCACTCCAGAAGTATAAGACACATATTGAAAGACTCTCCTCTCTGGAGACGCTCGCTCAAAAAGACGTTGATACCCTGCTACACGAATCGGGAGCATCGTCATCTCCAGAAGGAACGAACCGTTTACCCAAAGGCGTTGATGCGCTGACGCTGGACAAGGTTCGCAGTGTTTTTTCGAGCAGTCACAGTACGTTTAATGCTGAAGAGGTCGGCCAGTGCATTGGCGTCAGCCGAACCACTGCCCGCCGATATCTCGAGTACCTGACCAGTGAACAGCAGCTACAGGCTGAAATCGTATACGGTACCGTGGGACGACCCGAGCGAAGATACCTCCTCGCTAAAAACATATAGCCTAGAAGCCTGTCGGACTTACCACTGACCTACTGCGAAAAAGCCGAAATTGGCCATTTTTTTATGCTGCTTTTCATTGAATAGCCCGCTATTCGCCTCAAATCAGCATAAAAACTGTCTCAAATCGGACTTTTTCTCGCTACGGTCGGCTAAGTCCGACAGGCTCCCAGGGGACGTTCCCAGGCTCATTTTTCATAAGCTTTCAGTGCATTGTTAATATCCGGGTTATCAGGAAAGCGCTCGCGCCCTTGTGTCAGCACCTTAATAGCCCCAGTACTATTGCCCGTCGAATGCAATGCAACACCATATATATAAATAAACCGTGGGTTATCCGGCATTAAATCGGCCGCCTTCTGCAGGTAAACAATGGATGCTTCACGTTGCTTCTGACGCACCAGATACAGCCCTATCGAATGATACAGGCTGGCAGATAGAGGGTTCTTCTCAAGCCCCTTCTGCAGAGTATCTCTCTCTTCCTTATGACGGTTCATCCGATGATAAGCAGATGCAAGCTGGATATACGCCTGTTCAAACAGTGGCTCTATAACAATGGCTTTTTTAAATTGTTGAGTTGCTTCCGTTATACGGCCAAGTTTCAGATAAAATTGACCAAGATTGATTCTTCCTGCTGCAGTGTCAGCATGCAGCCGTTGAATGGCAATATACTCTTCAATCAGCTGCTGACGCCTGTCCCTTTGTTCGGGAGTGAACCAATCTTCTGGTATAGCTGCGATAACCCGGATAACTTCAAGTCGAACAACTTTCGATGGGTCTTCCATCAAAGGAAGCAATATCTGCAACTGTGACTGTGGTGGTGCCGAAGCCAAAGCAGAAACAGCTGAAGACCGAATCAGCGGGTCATGATCATTCAGCCCCTTACCAATAACCGGCAGTGCTGATCGACTGAGATAGTTTGCCATTTCACTGTATGCCGTTGCCCTGACAATGGGCGCATAGTCATCACTGGCAGCAATGGACAATAGCGGTTCACTGGCAGCTCTGCTACCGGTACGGGCCTGATGAAAGGTCGAAGCAAACTCCGGGGTTTCCCGCCATTTTTTACCAAGCCACTGATCAAGTGCTGCTGAGGCCCAGCGACTACTCTGGTTATCATGGCATTGATTACAGGCATTGGGAGTATCCAGTTTTTCAGAAATATCTGGTCTGGGTATCTTAAAGGAGTGATCCCTTCTTGGATCGACCACCATATATGTCTTTTCAGGCATATGGCAGCTAACACACGCTGAGCCCGCACTATCCGCCTTATGAAAGGTATGCTTTGGTGTATCAAACGCCTGTGGATTATGGCATTGAGCACACAGCTGGTCAGGAGGTGCCTTCAGCTTATTAGAATGAGGGTTATGGCAATTGGTACAGGTCACACTCGCCTGGAACATTTTACTCTGGGCGAACGAACCATAAACAAAAACTTCGTCGTTTATTTGACCGTCTGAATGATATAAACCATTTCTCAGTAGTTCTGGTTGATAGTTTTCTGTCAGGGGCTTTCGGATCTGTGGCTCTGCAGCGATCCTCTCACGGCGTGAATGACATTGTGCACAGACATCGATTTGCTTCTGTGACTTTTTATCAACAGCACTGGCAATTGACTGATCATCAGGCCAATGCCAGCGGTTGGCATCAGAGATATCCACAATCAGTCCTTTACCTTTTCTCCCGTCAGGTTTCTGAGACCACTCGACGTGATCCTTAGCAGGGCCATGACAACTTTCACACCCGACCCCAGCTTCAAGCCACTGGCTGTTATAGGCATTATTTTCTGCCTGATACCCCTTCTGATAGGCTGTGGTATGGCACTCAATACACATCCGGTTGCTATTCTGTGAAGGTTGAGCCCAATGTAATGGACTTTTGTAATCCACTTGATCATCAGGATAAAGATGAAACCAGCGTTGACCACCTTCCGATTCAGGTCTTGTGTCCCAGGCTATCCCCAGAGCCTGTAATCGTCCACCACGATATTCGATCAGATACTGCTGTAGCGGATAATCACCAATGGTATAGACAACATTATATTGCCCCATTTTTCCATCTGGTCCATCGGTCTCAACCATGAACTGGTCGTTCTTTCGGAAAAAGCGGCTGGTGACTCCACCATACCGAAAATAAGTATTCTGAAAGTCACCCAGAACATTATCAGAGCTGGTCTTTTGAAGTGCTGAATGGTGCTGGCTGCTTTTCCAGTCGGTATAGGCTTCAATATGGCAGGAAGCACAAACCTGACTACCCGCATAGTTCTCTGATGCGGCAGAGATGGACTGAATAGCGACCCATAAAAAAAGGGAGATAACCCCTTTTTTGACTACGCAGGGAAGGCTCATTGTTGTTATTCTGCTTAAAGCTTTTGTGACGCAATACTACAAATACATTTTTCTAAAAACCATAACAATAAAAACATATGCTCTATATCGCCAATAGCCATGGCAAGGGTCGTGGTGTATACACTGATAGCCGAATCGAGAGAGACACCATCATTGAGCAGTGTCCAATATTAGAGTTCCCTCATGAAGAAGTGGAGCTTCTTGAGCTGACGATGCTCAATAATTATTACTTTTCCTGGGGTAAAGAGCAGAAACGGGCAGCACTGGCACTTGGGCTGGGCTCTATTTATAACCACTCATATACACCCAATGCTATCTACATTCCCAGAGAAAATGATCAGCTTATTGAGTTTGTCGCTATTCGAAAAATTCTGGCCAATGATGAAATTACCATTAACTACAACGGTTCCCCCAATGATCAGTCGCCACTTTGGGGAGCAGACGAAATACCCTGGCTGAAATAGCGATGAAAACACTGTGTAATAATTGGTAATATCTATCGCCAAAAGCGAGTTTCTCGCGCTAAAATAACTTTCCTTTATTACTTTTTGGTGTCATGCGTGGTTACGCTTGTTGCGTATGTTGTCGTCGCTATTGCGGTGTCTTTCATCTGTTCGGTATTTGAAGCCGTTCTTCTCAGTATATCCCCGGCCTATGTTGTCAGCCTTGAGCAAAAAAACAGCAAGTGGGCAAAAATTGTCCGGGAACTACACGACCATATTGACCGCCCCCTGGCTGCAATCCTCACTTTGAACACTATTGCTCATACCATTGGTGCTGCAAGTGCCGGTGCCCAGGCTGCGAAAGTCTTTGGTGATGCATCGGTTGGTGTTTTTTCAGCCGTGCTGACCTTACTGATCCTGGTATTGTCTGAAATTATACCAAAGACCATTGGTGCATCCTGGTGGCAATCACTGGTGCCTGTAATGGCTGTTGGCGTGCGCTTCATGGTCAAACTGCTTCTGCCTCTGATCTGGATCACAGAACTACTGACCAGCAAGCTGGGTCCGAAGGACAAAACTAACCCCTACCTGCGTGATGAGATTCAGGCGATGGCCGACCTTGGCCTTCAGCTGGGCGCACTACAGGGTGTAGAGTCCGAATTGATGAAAAACATGCTTAAGTTTCGTGATCTCCAGATTGTCGAAATCATGACGCCTCGATCAGTACTGTTCTCTTTGCCAGAGTCAACGACCACTGATGCTTACATGAATGAATTCACGAGCTCCAGCTTCTCACGTATTCCTGTGTACGGCGAAGACCCGGATGACATCAATGGGTTCGTCATGAGAAATGATATTCTGCTATCCCATCTTCGGGAGGGTGGCAATACAACACTGGAAAGCCTTAAGCGCCCGATCATTGCAATACTTGAAAAGGAGCCACTGCCAAAGCTGATGGCGACTTTCCTGGAAAAGCGCAGCCATATTGCCATGGTGGTCACGGAGTATGGTGATATCCGGGGCATCGTAACCCTTGAAGATATGATCGAAACCCTGCTTGGACGCGAAATCGTGGATGAAAGTGACGAAGTCGTCGACATGCAGCAGGCAGCAAAAACCAAGTGGGCTCATCGCCTGACGGCCACTGCTTCCTGATATTTTTTGTTACCTGCAACGGCAGTTCATCCTGTATGGGCTGCCTGATTTTTTCATCTGAAAAACCTCCCGAAATCTCTTCTCCATCACCCTGAGCAATATTTTCTCTTAAAGGTTCTTACCGAAATAATGCGAGCAGTTTCAGGACTTCACCTTGCCCGGAGGTGTTGCTAAAGGCCGCGTTCGAGTCAATTATAAGTATAATGACGTTAAGTTTCAGGACAGTGAAACCGTAGAGCTAAGGACGCTGGTTATTTCAATTGAAGAGCCAGGTTATGGTCCGCTTTCATCCGATAATAGTGGCAACATCATGATGTCAGCACGGATAGCACTACCCATGATTGGCCTTGGCCTGCTGGAAGCTATTTCTGAAGGCGACCTTCTCGCCAATGAAGATATTGATGACAAAAATAATGATGGTATTTCCGGCAGGGCTAACCGTGTATGGGATGTAGAACAAGAAAAGACTGTTATTGGCCGCTTTGGCTGGAAAGTGGGTCAGCCAACACTCAAGCAGCAGAATGCTGCCGCTTCTAACGGCGATATGGGACTGACTACCAGCCTGTTTATGGACGAAAAATGCACTGCATCATAAAAGCGCTGCCATGAACAAATGGCGGGAGCACACCCGGAAGTTTCTGACAACATTCTGGATAAAGTCGCCTTCTACAGCCAGAATCTTGTGGTTCCAGTCAGAGCCAACGCAAAAGATAAGACAGTCCTCGCCGGAAAGCAGCTGTTTTACGACGCAGGCTGTATAGCCTGCCATACTCCGTCATTTACCATTGGCTCTGCAGTAGCAAAAGAACAGGCAGACCAGAAGATCTGGCCATATACTGATTTGCTTTTACACGACATGGGATCATGGCTTGCAGACCATCGTCCGGAGTTTCTGGCAAATGGTAATGAATGGTGTACACCACCAATCTTGGGTATTGGTCATTCTCAGGTTGTTGATAAAACGGCTGGTTTTCTTCACGATGGGCGGGCAAGAACACTAATAGAAGCTATTCTCTGGCATGATGGCGAAACAGCCAAATCCAAACAACGAGTATTGGCAATGAGTGCCAGCGAGCATAATGCGTTGATTCACTTTGTAGAATCCTTATGAAGATGTACCTGAAACTGATAATTCTTTCTCTGAGCCTGAGCGGGTGTGACCAATTCTTCTCTGAACAGCTGGATTTATCCCGTTCCCCCATGACGGTCTTACTGGAAGACCAGATTCACCCTCGTTATACCAGCTTAGTGTCTGAAGCATCCAGCCTGAGAAATCTGGCCTCTGAATTCTGCCTGAACCCCGATAACAAAAATTTCGGGCTATTGCAGCAGCAATGGCGTACAACCATGTTGAGCTGGCAGTCAGCAGAGGCTGTCAGTCAGTTGATGCTGGAAGAAAATATGGAGGGCTGGCGCTTTCAGTTCTGGCCAGACAAAAAGAATTTAACCGGTCGAAAAGTCGAAGAGCGACTCAAAAGTAAAACACCTATTCCACTGCTGTCAGACAGCGTTATTCTTCAAGGGCTCTCTGCTTCGGAATACCTTCTCTTCGATACTAAGGCTAACAATGCCCTGGCCCTGAAGAAAACCGAATACTGTCAGTTTTTGATTGAAAATACTGAAGCTCTGTTTGCCAACAGTATGGAGTCACAACAGAACTGGGAAAAATCCGGCAGCTATTATATTAAACTGATGGCGATGGAGCGTGGTAAAAATGCCCTTGGCCTGAATGGTTGGGTGCTGAACAGCCTTGATGCCCAGACCTCACGCTTGAAAAAAGAACTTGCCCTTCCCCTGGGGAAAAATCGTACCAACCTTTTCATGGCCGAGTCATGGCGCAGTCGACAGTCTCTGGAGAATATCCGTACGGTACTGGTAGCCTTTGATGCCTTGGTTGCCCTGGCCATTGAGCAATCAGCCAGCCAGGAACAGGCGGCAGTATGGCAGAACATTGTTCTGGAGCTGGATAATCTTTCACTGTCAATGCAGAACCTCCCTTATGATTTCACTACAGCCATTAAACAGGGTAGAGCCGATGAGCTGAGGAGCCTTAAAGAGCAAATTAACTCACTCAGCACTCAGATTGTGAGAACAGCCAGCAAACTTGAAATTCCTCTCGGTTTCAATTCGAGTGACGGGGACTAGGGGGTGTCCTTAGGGTAGACATTAAGCATTTACACCCTATTTATAAAAAACGCACTAACACTGACAGCTATTGGCCTGATTGGCACCGGGTGTACACCCAGCTACCATCAAATGCTGGTCAGTGCTGTAAGGGACTCATCAGGCAATCTCGCCTCATTGATCCTTACAGAAATCAATCGACCAATATTCCTGTCGCCGAACGACTCCACGATGCGACCCTTGGCCCGGGTAAAGCAGAAATTGTCGTATTTGAACGGTGCCCAGGTTATCGATTTTATGTGATTGATGCTGAAAGAGCTCAGATTTATATAAACATCCCGGCAACCAATCAAAGACATTTATATGGCCATGGCGTTTTTAGCCAAAATGGAAAATGGCTTTACACCACTGAAAACAATCTCAGGTCATTGCATGGCGTTATTGGCATTTACAATGCCGAGCGGGATTACACAAGAGAAGGTGAATGGCCGCTCCCTTCCCCCGGCCCCCATGAAATTAAGATGATGCCGGACGGAGAAACACTGGTCATTGCGGTTGGCGGAATCAAAACTCACCCGGACCCGGGAAGGAAGACCCTGAATTCTGACTCACTGCAACCATCACTTATTTATCTGAACCGTCACTCTGGTCAAATTATTGACCAGCAATCTTTCATAAATCCTTACCTGAGCATACGTCATCTGGATATAGCCAGTGATGGGACGGTTGCGATCGGTATGCAGCACCAGGGCAGCAACGATGAAGCTTTGCCTCTGGTTGCTGTTCACCAGCGAGGTGCACCTATCCAGTCCATTAAAGCATTGCCGGAGCAATGGCTTGCACTTAACGGCTACATCGCCAGTGTTGCAGTCCTCTCAGAGGCAGACACCATTGTCGTTACCTCACCCAGAAGAAACCAAATAGCCCTGATCCAAAAGTCGACTGGAGAGCTTCAGTCCTTTATCTATCAGAAAGATTGTGCAGGCATAGCAAAGCTTGGTCTAAACCGGCTGGCGATCAGTAATGGACTTGGGGAAATTCAGATATTGGAGTGCTTTCAGGGGCAGGCAGAGAAACGCCAGCATATAAAGCACACAAACTGTCGATGGGACAACCATTTGTTAGCGATATAAAAGAAGCCCCCGATAACACCGGAGACTTCTTTCGTTTTCCGTATTACACGGCAGGTTGTACGGATACGGTTCTCTTGGCTGCCGCCATCATAAACCAGACCATTGCTCCAATACCCACTGCCGCACCGACGGGATAAGAGATAGCAGCTGAAAGACTAAGCCCTTCCGGTGCCATCAGGATATAAGTAGTACAGACAGCAGTCATAAAGGTTGCTGGCAGAGAAGCCAACCAGTGGCTTTTACCCTGGTGAACCATATACATGGCCGATGCCCAGAGTACGATAGTCGCCAGTGCCTGGTTAGAGAAAGCGAAATAGCGCCAGATGATATTGAAATCGATAAAGGTCAGTGCAAAGCCAACGGCAAATACCGGCACTGCCAGCATCAGACGATTTTTAGTACTGATCTGACTGATGTTCATGGCATCAGCAAAGATCAATCGCACGCTGCGGAAAGCCGTATCACCGGAAGTGATCGGGCAGGCGATAACCCCAAGGATGGCCATCATGCCACCAACAGTTCCCATCAAACCAACAGAAACCTCATTGACGACCAGACCTGCCCCGCCTTTGGTCAGCACTTCATTCAACCCATCCAGACCATTCGGGAAGAAAGACATGGCAGCCGCAGCCCAGATCAATGCCACAACCCCTTCAGCAATCATTGCTCCGAAGAATACACGACGACCGTAACTCTCTGTAGGCAGGCAGCGGGCCATCATGGGAGACTGGGTTGCGTGGAATCCACTGATTGCACCACAGGCAATGGTGACAAACAGCATTGGCCAGATTGGCAGGCCTTTGGGGTGTGAAAGTGGATCGGTGATTTCAGGAATCGGCAGACCTTTCACCAGCATCATACCACCAACACCCACGGCCATAATCAGCAGTGTTAAACCAAACAGTGGATAAATTTTTGCAATCACTTTATCCACAGGCAGAACAGTCGCCATGAAGTAGTAGGCTAAAATCACCGCCAGCCAGAAGCTGGTATTCGCAAAGATGCCTTCCATTCCCAGGTTCGCCAATAACCCGGCCGGTCCCATCATAAAGACAACACCCACCAGTAATAGCAACACTACGGAGAATCCACGCATCACTTTGCGAGAACCTTCTCCCAGGTAATGGCCCACAATTTCAGGAATCGACTGACCCTTGTGACGAACAGAGAGCATGCCTGAAAAATAGTCATGCACCGCACCACCGAGCACACAGCCAAAAGCTATCCACAAAAATGCTGCAGGGCCATACAGTGCTCCCATAATGGCACCAAAAATAGGACCAAGACCGGCAATATTCAAAAACTGGATAAGGAAAATCTTGTGCCAGGGCAGCGGTACAAAATCAACACCATCCTGCAGCGTATGAGCAGGGGTCTCTCGATTCGGGTCAGCACCAAAATGACGGTCGACCCACTTCCCATAAACAAGGTAGCCTATGATCAGAATTGCTAATGCGCCAAGAAAGCTAAACACTTGTATCACCCCACTCTGACTTTTCTAACGTCAGTGGATATCTAATTAAAGATTAGATGCAATACCTTGTTTCTGTTGAACAGAAAATCGGCAACTTTGGTTTACCGGCGAAATATAGCAATTTGCTGACATATTATTTTGATTTACAACAAGGAAGCCGTAATCGTTCGATTTGTTGAACCCACCCTTGCAGATTTACAGACACTTCCAAGCTCAATGGCCAGCTGTTTGGCGGCAATACCATCAATCCAGAAGCCCACCCCCCAGAGTGAATGGAACCGACTTGCCACTCTGCTACTTAAAGTCACCAATGATGCGGTACATGACTGGCTGCATCGATTTAAAGATGGCGGCCTTCCAGCTATGAAGGATCAAGGTGGGAGGGGACGAAAGCCAGTAATCCCCAAAGACTCTCATGATGAATTCAAAGAAGCCGTTCTCCACTTGCAGGACCAAAAATGGAGGACGTATAGTTGGTCGGGATCTTTATAGACTGTTACAAGATGAGTTTGGGACAGATTGCAACCTTCGCACCGTTTATAAACTGCCGCATAGAGTTAAGATGTCGTGTATTATCGGTAGGTCGAAGCACCCAGAACTGGACCTTGAAGAGCAGGAGGTTTTTAAAAAACTTCAATCAGGAGGTCATGCCTCGTCCCTGAGGTCACTGGAAGAAACAATTCACCCAAGGCTCACCAACAGCTCCGTAGGCATATAAACATTCAGTTGCCCACTGGCCACCAGCTGAGATGCCTTTTGTATATCTGGAAAGAAATATCGATCCTGATCATAGAACGGGATATCTTTTCTCACCATTTTCATCACCGACTGCAACACTTCAGACGTTTTATAGGGCTTGCGCATATCAACCCCTTGAGCAGCAGCCAGCAGTTCAATTCCGACAATTGCCGCGGTATTACTGTTCATTTCTCTCAGACGACGGGCTCCGTATGTTGCCATGGAGACATGGTCTTCCTGATTCGCAGAAGTGGGCAGGCTGTCGGTAACAGATGGGTGAGCAAGGCAGCGATTTTCACTGGCCAACGCAGCGGCTGTATTATGAGCGATCATAAACCCGGAATTGACGCCACTGTTCTTCACCAGAAATGCAGGCAAGCCACTCAGATGCTGATCCACCAGCAGTGCAATTCGTCGCTCACTGATGGCACCAATTTCAGCAATCGCCAATGCCAATGCTTCTGCTGCCATGCCTGTTGGTTCGGCATGGAAATTTCCGCCGGATAATATTTCATTATCTTCAGCAAACACCAGAGGGTTATCGGTAACGCCATTAGCCTCTATTTCCAGGATTCCGGCTGCATAACGTAACTGTTCCAGGCAGGCACCCATCACCTGGGGCTGGCATCTCAGGGAATAAGGGTCCTGCACTTTGTCACAGTCCGCATGAGCCTGCTCAATATCACTGTGATCCAACATGGAACGGTAAGCATGAGCAACATCGATTTGTCCTTTCAATCCTCGAGCTTCGTGAATACGCGGGTCAAAAGGCCGACGACTGGCCATTGCTGCTTCAATGGATAAGCTCCCGGTAACCACCGCTGATGCCATCAAATCCTCAGCGCCAAACAGCCCCTGAAGAGCAAACGCTGTACTGGCTTGAGTACCGTTCAATAAGGCCAGCCCTTCCTTGGGTGCCAGCTTAATCGGCTCCATCCCGGCATAAGTGAGAGCCTCTATGGCAGTAACCTGCTGCTTATCCACCATGGCATGACCTTCTCCCAGCAATAAGCAACTCATGTGGGCCAGTGGCGCAAGATCGCCACTGGCACCCACCGAGCCTTTTTCAGGCACACAAGGGTAGATACCAAGGTTAATCAGTTGAATCAGTGCCTCAATCAGCTCCAGCCTGACTCCCGACAACCCTCTGGCCAGACTGTTAATTTTCAGTACCATCATTAACTTTACGGTACTTTCATCCATAAACTGACCAACACCTGTCGCATGCGATAACACAATACTCCGCTGAAGTGCTTCAAGTTCCTTATCCGGAATCCGCGTACTGGCCAGCAAACCGAAACCGGTATTGATACCGTAAACAACCCGGTTTTCAGCCAATGCCTGATTCACACAGTCAACACTTTTAGTAATAGCCGGATGACAAGCCGGGTCGAGTTGTATCTGCACGTCATAACGGCTTACGTTACGCAAATCAAACAGTGATAATTGTCCGGGGGTAATCATCAGCTTATTCATCATGGCTATTTTCCCGACTGCATGGGCAGATCCAGCCCGTTGTCTTTCGCACACTGTATGGCAATGTCGTAACCGGCATCAGCATGACGCATAACACCAGTACCCGGGTCATTCCACAGAACACGACCAAGTTTCTCCCGGGCTTCATCCGTACCATCAGCAACAATAACCACGCCAGAGTGCTGGCTATAACCAATACCAACACCACCTCCATGATGAATACTCACCCAGGTGGCTCCAGAAGCCGTATTCAACAGAGCATTCAACAAGGGCCAGTCGGACACCGCATCACTGCCATCACGCATACCTTCAGTCTCACGATTAGGGCTGGCTACCGAACCAGAGTCCAGATGATCCCGACCAATCACAACAGGAGCACTGAGCTCTCCGCTGGCTACCATGTCATTAAAGGCCTGTCCAAGACGGGCTCTGTCTTTCAGACCAACCCAGCAGATGCGGGCAGGCAAACCCTGGAAGGCAATGCGTTCTCTGGCCATATCCAGCCAGTTATGAAGGTGCGCATCGTCAGGAATCAGCTCTTTGACCTTCTGGTCGGTTTTGTAGATATCTTCAGGGTCACCCGACAGTGCAGCCCAGCGGAATGGTCCAATACCCTGACAGAACAGCGGTCGAATATAGGCAGGAACAAACCCTGGAAAATCAAAGGCGTTTTCGACCCCCACCTCTTTCGCCATTTGTCGTATATTGTTGCCGTAATCAACGGTAGCGGCACCCTGTTGCTGCAGTGCCAGCATCGCCTTCACCTGAATCGCCATGGACTCTCTTGCTGCTTTGGTAACCGCCGCTTCATCTTCTTTGCGCTTCTCACTGGCCTGTGCCAACGTCCACCCTCTGGGCAGATAACCATTCAGCGGGTCATGAGCAGACGTCTGATCAGTTACCACATCAGGTGTAATATTGCGCTCAACCAACTCAGGGAAAATCTCTGCAGCATTACCCAGCAGACCAACCGAGACTGCTCTACCTTCGGATTTAGCCTGCTCAATCATGGCCAGTGCTTCATCCAGCGAGGTTGCCTTTTTATCGAGATAGCGGGTTTTCAGGCGAAAGTCGATCCGTGACTCATCCACCTCACAGGCCAGCATGGAAAAACCAGCCATGGTTGCAGCCAGTGGCTGGGCACCTCCCATACCGCCAAGGCCTCCAGTCAGAATCCACTTGCCTGAAGCATCACCATTGAAGTGGGTTTTGGCCATGGCCACAAATGTTTCATAGGTTCCCTGGACAATGCCCTGAGAACCAATATAAATCCAGGAGCCTGCGGTCATCTGGCCATACATCATCAGACCCTGTTTATCCAACTCATGGAAGTGCTCCCAATCAGCCCAGTAAGGTACAATATTTGAGTTGGCAATCAGTACACGAGGTGCGCCGGTATGAGTCTTGAATACACCAACCGGCTTACCAGACTGAACGAGCAAAGTCTCATCAACCTGCAGTCGCTTAAGTGTGGCAACTATCTGGTCGTAGCATTCCCAGTCTCTGGCCGCTCTGCCAATCCCACCATACACCACTAATGCTTCCGGATGTTCTGCCACCTCCGAATCCAGGTTATTCATCAACATACGCAGAGGCGCTTCTACCTGCCAGCTGCAGGTATTCAGCTCAGAACCTCTAGGGGCACGAATGGACCGATCAGGGTCAAATCGACGATATCCTTTATCAGATGCAGACATTGAAGCTTTTTGCTTTGCCATATTCACACATCCTCTACGTTACATTTTCGAATAAACAATCAGGTAAACTGCAAATGGTCTCCCAAGCGGTATCGGTCTCCGGGGTGCATCAACTTAGCCAGACTGACAACGCCTCTTCGACACCAGCTTCTTCGTAAAATTCTCAGGCAGGGAGCACCTGGTTCCATACTCAGTAAACCGGCAACGGATTCTGAAGGCAACACGGCCTCTACCACATGAGTTGCTTCCGTCAGAGCGGCTACCCGGTTGAGGTATACGTTAGGGGTTTCCTGAGAGAAATCCTGATCAAGATAGTCAGAGGCAAAACGGGGATTAATATGACGCTCTTCCCACTGCAGGGGTTCGCCATTTTCATAATGAACAATAATGGAATGAAAAACGGTGGCAGACTCAGGTAACTCCAATGACACAGCCACCGCTTCAGAGGCTTTTTCCGTTTCCAGCAGCAGAACCTGGTTGCTGTAACCATGCCCACGTTCACGGATTTCATCGGCAATATTACGCACGGTCAGCATAGATGACTGAGGCTTTGGTGGTGCTACAAAAGTACCCAGGCCCTGCTGCCGTACCAGCACACCAGACGCAGTCAGCTCTTGCAGCGCTTTTCGAGCCGTCATCCGGCTGACTGAGAACTGCTCGCAGAGCTGATTTTCAGATGGCACTTTTTTGGATTCTAACCACTCACCACGCTCAATCTTGTCCAGAATAAAGTGCTTTATCTGCTGATAGCGAGGCAACAAACTCTGATTCTGATTCATATTTTTTACTATAAAAATGCCGTTATTGAGTCTTTACCACTTCCATGATTCGGCTTTCCCGAAAGCAAACCCTTTACATCACAGACAGCATAAGGCCTTTTTATTAAAGGCCTGCTAAAACTGCAGGTTGCTCAAACAATCTTATTGTATATAGTTGTATATACAATTATATAATAATGCAATTCGTACGATTTTGAGAAATACATTGCACGTTTAGAAACCTTAAGATCAGACAACCGATGGCCGGATCCCATGAAAAAAAGTAATGCTGGCAACTCACCCACCCTCTGTGATTTGCTGATTCGAAACATCCACCTGGCCACCATGGATCCGGCGCTCACCTTATCCAAGCCAAAAACGCACCACGAGAGTGCAGGCTGTCCATACAACAGCATCAACCATGGCGCCATTTTGGTGAACAATGGCCATATTGTGTGGGTTGGAGCAGAGGCTGAATTACCGGAAGGAACTGAGGCAAAAGAAACCATTGATGGGCATGGGCAATGGCTGACGCCCGGGTTGATCGACTGCCATACCCACCTGGTCTATGCTGGCGATCGCTCCCGAGAGTTTGAACAGCGGCTGGAAGGTGTCAGTTATGAAGCCATCGCCAAGCAGGGGGGAGGTATTCTCTCAACCGTTAAAGCAACACGTGCAGCAACCGTTGATGAACTGGTTGAATCTTCCCGGCCTCGCCTGGAAGCACTGCTGGCAGAAGGGGTAACAACCGTAGAAATCAAGTCTGGCTACGGTCTGGAGACAGAAACCGAAATAAAAATGCTCAAGGCTGCAGGCCGACTGGCAGAAGAATACCCACTTACTATTGCGCGCACTTTCCTTGGCGCCCATGCCCTCCCCCCGGAGTATAAGAACAATCCGGATGCCTACATAGAGCATGTCTGCGAGGACATGATTCCAACGGTTGCCAAAGGACAACTGGCAGATGCTGTGGATGTTTTCTGCGAAAACATTGCCTTTTCCCCCGAGCAGACTGAGAAAGTATTTCAGGCTGCAAAAGCCCATGGTTTAACAGTAAAACTCCATGGAGAGCAACTGTCTGACAGTGGTGGCACTCAGCTGGCGGTAAAATATCAGGCGCTTTCCGTCGATCATCTGGAGTATCTCAGCCAGCCGGGGCTCGACGCATTAAAGAGCAGTAACACAGTAGCCACACTACTGCCTGGTGCCTTCTACTATCTACGGGAAACCAAACTACCACCTATTGATGAATTGAGAGAAGCGAATATTCCAATCGCCATTGCCACCGATTTAAACCCCGGCACATCGCCTCTTGCCTCTATACGGCTGATGATGAATATGGCCTGCACACTGTTTCGAATGACACCCTCCGAAGCCCTTACGGGCTGCACTCGAAATGCTGCTCAGGCTCTGGGGTTGCAGGAAAGCATCGGTATGCTCAAACAAGGTATGGCCGCCGACCTGTTACTCTGGCCTGTCAGTAGCCCTGCCGCCCTGGCTGCCGGGCTTACTGGTATCTCACCTTCTCTGATTATTAAAAATGGCCATATCGTGAAATCAACCATCCCAACAGAACCTTCATTTTCATGGTCTGGCCGTATTGATCAGGAAATCGATACACAGGCTGCACAACGGTGGCACCAGAAAGTGGGACCTTATTCTTCTGGCTGCGAAGCAGGGTTAACACTACTGGGGTTTGAATCTGACGAAGGCGTTCGCAGAAATCAGGGCCGGCCTGGAGCAGCCAAAGGACCCAACCATATTCGACGAGCCCTGACGAACCTCCCATGGAACCGCAAAGCCCCCGTCTGGGATGCAGGTAATATCACCTGTAATGGCAACGACCTTGAACAGGCACACCTGAACTATGCCAAACGGATGAGTGAACTATTAAACGATGGCCAAATGGTTGTCGGGCTGGGTGGTGGCCATGAAATTGCATGGGGTTCTTATCAGGGATTGATGAAGCACCTTGAAAAACAGAATAATCAAGGCAATTCATCACTGAATGTAGGCATTATCAACTTTGACGCCCACTTTGATCTTCGACTACCCGAAGTGGGTGCCAGCTCTGGAACGCCCTTCTGGCAGGTGGCCAACTATTCCAGAGAAAAGAACATCCCCTTTAACTACCTCTGCCTTGGGATCAGTGAAAGCAGTAACACCCAAGCCCTGTTTAATCGAGCTGATGAGTTAGGTGTAACTTATCGATTCGATAAAGAAATGACATTACTAAACCTGCCATCACTGCAGAAAGAGCTCCAGCAATTTATCAATCAGGTAGATCATATTTACCTGACTATCGATATCGATGCTTTTTCAGCGGCTCTGGCACCTGGTGTCAGTGCACCTGCTCCGCGAGGCATTCCTCTGGAAGTTGTCGAGCCATTGCTGGATAGCATCAAACAGAGCAACAAGGTCAAACTTTTTGATATTGCAGAAACCTGCCCAAAGTATGATATTGATTCTCACACTGCACGACTGGCGGCGCGATTGATTCATCAGCTGGCTGGGTAATAGCCGTAAGCTGGAAAATAATTTAAAGATTGAGCCACAGAGATAACAAAGAGCAAGAAGAAGTGCTTTTCATTGTGATCTCCGTGGTTCAAAAAAGAACCCGCGCAGAAGACCAAGGCTTCCAGGGTGAACCAGTAAGTCAGAGACAAACAGTCACTTTACTGGCATTTCCCCTCGGCGGGATTAAGGGAAGCTCTTAATGTCTAACCTGTCTAAACAACAACGTTTGCCTTCTGCTTTTCCAACAAGGCTCCCACACCCGCTTTCGATGTCTTTGATAAGGTCTTCATCAGCGCAAAAGATACGCCTGGTACCTGATGCTGGTGCTCAAGGTCTTCCAGCATTTTGAGCCAGAGGTATGCGGTCATCTCCGCATCCGCCAGTGCCCGGTGAAATACGCCATCAGTCGGCAGTTTATTGTATTTCACCAAAGTACCGAGTTGGTGATTGGGCGCATTCTGATAGAGGCGCCTTGCAATCTACATTGAGCAGGCAAAAGTGCCGTCATAACCCGTTCTTACTACAGACATCTCTGCATCCAGAAACTTTTTGTCGAAAGCGGCATTATGAGCTACCAGGTTATACCAATTGCCTTTTCTAACTACTGTATAACTGCCCACTGGCGAGAGCATAAACTGAATAGACGTCCAGCTTCGCCGCATAGATTGTTCCAGGCCTCGCAGC
>OODV01000319.1 GCA_900299555.1 uncultured Endozoicomonas sp. | reverse complement strand
AGTTTTTCTGTACGGATGACTGGGCATCCTATGCGAAGCAGTTACCAGAGAAAAACATATTATTGGTAAGCATTTTACTCAGCGTATAGAGAGGCAGAACCTGAATTTCAGGACACGTCTGAAGAGGTTGGCTCGACGATCTATTTGCTTTTCAAGATCAGAAGAAGTTCACGATAAAGTAATCGGAGAATTTATCTACCGAGAGTACTATCAACTCCTCTGAATCTCCACTAATTGATGTTCTTTCTTGTCATAAAACATCTTAATTCATCAGCCATTTTACCATGAAAAATTCAGATGCATGAATTGATGAAAGATCGCTGGATACAAAACCCAGTAAAAGAGCGGCTGCAATAATTAACAGGGGTTCAAGTACAGCCATTATATTGATGTAGCTCTGGCTCATGCCCAGTGTTCGATAAAGCAGTATTTCCTGTTTTCTTTCCTGAATGTTACTGGTTAATGCATAAAACAGGGTTATCAGGCACAACCCCAGAGTCACCATAGACATGGAAATCAGGCTCATTGCTGCTTTATTGAGGTAGCTGTATAGCGTTCCAAGCTCTTTGGCTGGCATGGCTGCTGTTATGTTCAATCCCCGTTGAGCTGCAGACTGCGTCAATGTCTGTTCCATGGCCAGAAGAGCCATCCGATCTTTAAGCTTTATATCTATATAAGAAATATCATCAGGGCTGAGCCAACTTGTAGCATGTCTGCCAGCATAACGTTGTCTTGCTGTTATCAATCCATCAAGGGGGACAAAGATCCCATCATCTTGATGGGTATTTAAGCGTGGCAAAATACCCGCAATGGTAAATAATTCCGGATACTCTTGTTCTAATATTGGCTCATTGCCATCGGCAATCGTAATTTTGTCGTTGATTTTATAATCAAGGTGTTTAGCAATATTTGCACCGATATAAGCCGTCATTGGGTTATCGCGTAATGATACTATTTCAGACTGATCATTCAGTTTGTTTTCTCTCTCTGGCTCATTGTCGTGTTGTTGAATTAGTTTTTCTATGCCTTCAGGGCTGGTGCCAATGACAGTAATTCCACGATGGGTCTCACCATAAGCGTAAGGAATGGCGTATTCAATTTCCGGATGGTTTATCAACTCATCCAGCTGACTCTGGCTTATTGAAGGTGGTGAAGAGCCTATCTGAAACAATGAGAACAGAACCAGTGGCAGGTGAGCTGTTTCCATGCTGATGATCAGATCCTGTTTCAGTGAGTACTGATTAATATTTTCAATCAGTTGCCCCTTGATGTTCTGGAAAAGGAAGAAAAGATAGAAACCAAAGCTAAGAACAGCCAACATGGCAACCGTGTTTTTTTTCCGGTAAGCCATACTTTTCATCACATGATGAACAGTGATTTTTGTATTACTGAGCCAGTTGACGTTTACCATAGATTGGCTACCTGTTGGGAATGGTTGATTTTTGACATGTCAAGACAGCGGTCAAACCCCGGGTATCGTGTGTGGTCAACACAGATTAATGTTTGCTCATGCTCTTTGGCTGATTGCAACAGCATTTCATACATGGTTTGTCGGGTCAGAGGGTCCAATGCTGAAGCAGCTTCATCCGCCAGAACCAGTGAAGGCGTGCCGATCAACGCCCGTGCAATAGCAACACGTTGCTGTTGACCAATACTCAACAGGCCTGTGCTCTGGCGCAGCAGCTCCGGGTTCTCCATTTTGAGAGCGGCCATCAGTTGGTAAGCTTCGTAATTGGCCGTTGTTTTGTGAGCCTCCAGTCGCTGTTGGCGTAATTCAGATAAACGACAGGGAAGTAGAATGTTTTCCAGCGGGTTCAGATAGGCAATCAGTGTTGGTTGCTGAAATATGTAGCCAACCTGTCCTGACCGAAATTTCTCCCGCTCAGATCCGGAAAGCTGATCTATTCTCTGGCCAAATATTTCAACCTTGCCACTGTCTGGTATGAGTAAGCCTGCCAGTATTTGCAGCAGGCTGGTCTTGCCTGAGCCATTCAGTCCGGTTATCTGAAGACGCTCGCCTTTCTCGACAGTGAATATGGGAATAGACAGGTAATTCTTATTTCCTCTGTTTAATTCCAGATTTTCTATAGTCACTGCCTGATTCATGAGTGTATCCCTTCTTTAATCATTCAAGAGTTGCCAAAGAATATGAGTAAGACTCTGTTTTTTCTGTAGCTGGACCCTTTTTTGTTTTTGGCTGAGCTGCTGTTTACTTTGCCAGCTATCGCTGATTAACCAGACGCTGGCATGTTTTAAGCCAGGCATTGCTTTGAAACCGCGAAATTTTAAATAGGAGAGTTCTTCCGGGTTTTCGCACTCATACTCAAGATATCCCGTGATCTGCTGGGCTATGATGGTTGTTGCAGGTGAGTTCGTTGAGGCTGAGAGACTGTCTGCTGGTTCTACAAGAAATTGTTTTTGTGTCTGTTTGCACCCGGCATCGTCAGGCAGGGTTGCCAGTGGGGAAAACTCGTTCAGGTATTTAGCCAGAGAGTGGATGGGTTTTCTGGTAATGGTGCTGGCTGCCTCAGGGTTCATGGAAAAGAACAGGCTCAGGGTTTCCTGCTGCAGATTAATATCCAGCTGGATAGAGGCGGGTTCATAGGCTCGGTGCAGTCTTTGTTTGGGAGCACTTTCTTCCGCATGAGTCGGAAGTACTGTGAAAGTGATAGCGAGCAGAAACATCCTAACAATATCTTCTGGTATTCCTATACGAGCCCTCATTTGCAGTTTTCCTGCAGAAATTTTACTCCGGAGTCAATCAGGGCGGTATCTTTGAGAAAGTTGCGGCCAATTAATAGTTGCTGCGGGAAATTACTTCGGCTGATTAAGGAGGTATCAACAAAGCGAGAGATTTTTCCCACCTTGATGGTATTACGAACCACTGCACGTTCACTGGGAGCCCCCTTGTGAGTGATTATTCTGGCCACCCGGCTGACAGGCTGATGCATGGGGGTTTTCTGGCCACTTTCCTTATGAATGAAGTCATAGTGAACCCAACGCACACCATTCCGCTTGATGTGCATGCGAATGTTTCGTGCGTCCAGAGCGGTGGTGGTAGCACCACTATCTACCAGAGATTCAACCTTTAGCTGGTTAATATTGACCAGTGTGGCGTTTTCCAGATAGCCAAATAATGGGCGGCCTTCGGTAGTACAGGATTGTCTGGCGCCCATTGCAGACAAGGACAGGCAGGATAAAAGAAGTAAACTCAGCAGTTTTGATATTAGCTGTTGAGTACAGTATTTGGTAAGGGCCTGGTTCATTTGTTGTATGTCAGTGCTGCTCTGTTCTGTTCAGTGGCTATCTCATTAGCTATCGGCGATCCATGCGGGTGCTCAATGCCATTTGTCTATCGGACGGCATTCGTAGTTAAATACAGACTTTTAATTTCCGCTGCGACTGAGAAATGACCAAGCTCCCCTGCTTCAAGGCATACGATATCCGTGGCCGCCTGCCGGATGAACTCAATGAAGATATTGCTTACCGCATAGGCAGAGCCTATGGCGAGTACCTTAAGCCGAAGGATGTTGTGGTGGGTGGTGATATCCGCCTGACCAGTGAGGAACTCAAACACGCCGTATCTGAGGGGCTGCGTGATGCTGGGGTCAATGTTCTGGATATTGGCCTGTCTGGCACGGAAGAGATCTACTTTGCCACATTCCATCTGGGGGTTGATGGCGGTGTTCAGGTGACGGCGAGTCACAATCCTATTGATTACAACGGCATGAAGCTGGTGAAGGCTGGTGCGCAGCCTATCAGTGGTGATAATGGCTTGAGGGAAATTCAGCAGCTGGCAGAAGAGAACCGATTTGCGGAACCTGTGGTAAAGCGAGGTGACTATCAGAAGGTCTCTGTTCTGAATGATTATGTCAGCCACGTTCTGGGCTATATCCAGACTGACAGCCTCAAGCCGCTGAAGCTGGTGGTCAATGCTGGTAATGGTGCAGCAGGGCATGTGGTGGATGCTATTGAGGAGCGATTTCAGGCCGCTGGTGTGCCAGTGGAATTTGTTAAAGTCCTCCATGAGCCTGATGGTAATTTCCCCCATGGTATCCCTAATCCATTACTGCCAGAATGCCGTCAGACTACTGCGGATGCTGTTCTGGAACATCAGGCAGATATGGGGATTGCCTGGGATGGTGACTTTGATCGCTGCTTCCTGTTTGATGAGCAGGGACAGTTTATTGAAGGGTATTACATCGTCGGGTTATTGGGGGAGGCATTCCTTGCCCATAATCCAGAGGCAAAAATTATCCATGACCCCAGGTTGACATGGAATACCATTGATCAGGTCAAAGCAGCGGGTGGTGAGCCTGTTCTGTGTAAAACCGGCCATGCCTTTATCAAGCAACGGATGCGTCAGGAAGATGCGGTTTATGGCGGTGAGATGAGTGCGCACCATTATTTCCGTGACTTTGCCTATTGTGACTCCGGCATGATTCCCTGGCTGCTGGTCGCTGAGTTGATGTCCAGAAAGGGGCAGCCCTTGTCAGCACTGGTCAGTGAACGTATCGCCATGTTCCCATCTTCTGGTGAAATAAACAGCAAGTTGACCGATCCTCAGGCCGCAATAGATCGAGTGCTGGCACACTACCAGCAGGATGCGCTGGAAGTCGATAACACCGATGGCATCTCTCTGGACATGGGGCAGTGGCGCTTTAATCTGCGTCTTTCCAATACCGAGCCGGTGATTCGTCTGAATGTGGAAAGTCGTGGAGATGAGGCGTTGATGAAGGAAAAAACTGCAGAATTGCTGAAGATGATTCGCGACTGATATTTTTCAAGGGACTGTTGCTTGAAGGCAGTCTCTTACTTTGAGTTGGATAAATAAAGAGCCTTAAATGCTTAAAAAATGCCTTTTTCCAGCAGCAGGCTATGGAACCCGATTCCTGCCAGCCACCAAGTCCATGCCCAAAGAGATGATGCCAATCGTCAGTAAACCACTGATTGAGTATGGCGTTGAAGAGGCGCTGCAGGCCGGTATGTCGGATATCTGCATTGTGACGGGTCGAGGCAAGCGCTCGCTGGAAGATCACTTTGATGTGAACTATGAGCTGGAGCATCAGATTTCCGGTACGGACAAGGAAAACCTGCTGTCCGATATCCGCAGTGTGATTGATCAGTGTACCTTCTCCTACACCCGTCAGCGTGAGATGAAGGGGCTCGGCCATGCAGTGCTGACCGGACAGACGCTGATTGGCGATCAGCCATTCGGTATGGTGCTGGCGGATGACCTCTGTATCAATCTGGGCGGCCCTGGTGTTCTGGCTCAGATGGCACAACTCTATAAGCAGTTTCGTTGCAGCATTGTTGCGGTTCAGGAAGTACCAGAAGATGAAGTGCATAAATATGGAGTTATCTCTGGCCAGTACATTTCAGAAGACCTGATCCGTGTTGAGAATATGGTTGAAAAACCCGCCAAAGAGGATGCGCCCAGCAATCTCGCAATCATTGGACGCTATATTCTGACACCAGATATCTTTGATCTGATTCATGATACCCAGCCTGGAAAAGGGGGAGAGATTCAGATTACCGATGCCCTGATGGCGCAGGCTCAGCGTGGCTGTGTCATGGCGTATAAGTTCAAGGGTGAGCGTTTTGATTGTGGAAGCATTGAAGGTTTTATTGAAGCTACCAATTACTGTTACGACAATCTTTATCGCTAAAAAAATGGCCGGTATTTGAGAATACCGGCTATTTCTCTTGGAATGCTTAGCCTTACCATTATTTTCGTTTAAAAGCTTCTGGCAACTGCAAAATCTGCAAGGTCCGCCATAGCACTGCGGTACTCACCTTCAGGAAGCAGGCTTAGGCAGCGCTTCGCCTTGGTCGCGTATTCCTGTGCTTTGGCTGCAGTATAGTTCAGTGCACCACAGCTGCGAACGGCTTCCACAACGGCTTCAATGTTTTCCCGTCCGCCCTGCTCAATGGCTTCCCTTACGAGCGTCTTCTGTTTGCTGGTGCCATGTTTCAGGGTATAAATCAGTGGCAATGTCGGTTTGCCTTCGGCCAGATCATCTCCAAGGTTTTTGCCCATGGTTTCGGCGTCACCTTCATAGTCCAGCAGGTCATCCACCAGCTGGAAGGCAATGCCAAGATAGTTACCATAGTTGGCCATATCATTTTCCAGTTCCGGACTGGCTTTGCTCAGTACAGCGGCCGTCTGGCTGGAGGCCTGGAACAGCATGGCAGTTTTGCAGCGAATGACTTCCATGTAGCCATCTTCAGTGACATCCGCATCATGGATGTTCATCAGCTGCATTACCTCGCCTTCGGCAATGACATTGGTGGCATCCGCCAGAATGTGGAGCAGCTTGAAGCTCTCAAGTCCCACCATCATCTGGAATGCGCGGGAGTAGAGAAAGTCACCTACCAGGACACTGGGTGCGTTGCCCCACAGAGCATTGGCAGTATCTCTGCCACGACGCAGGTCCGACTGGTCTACGACATCATCATGGAGCAGGGTTGCGGTGTGCAGGAATTCAATAATGGCTGCAAGAGGGATATGATTATAGTCTTTATAGCCGCAGGCGCGAGCCGTGAGCAGTACTAATAGCGGGCGTAGCCGCTTACCACCAGATTTAATGATGTACTCACCGATTTTACTGACCAGGGCAACATCCGAGTGCAATTGCTCATGGATGCACTCGTTCACCCTTTTAAAATCGTCGTGAACTGCGGTCTGAAAAGAAGCTTGTTGTTTGTCCGGCATCTGGTGGCTGTTTTGATGGGGCGAAATGAGGCATCGTATTTAGTGCTACTGCAACTGTCAATAGCAGCCTGCTTTGAAGGCACTTATACAGAGTCTCTGCGGGGAGCTTACTTATCGCTGTGAAAGGTACTGAAGGCCTTTTAATCTCTTTTGTTGAGCTATAGGGCATAAATTGCCAACAGGTCTTGCCAGAGGGGCTGGACTTCCTTAAAATTTACGCCCCTATCTGAGAATCCGTTGCGGTGTGCCGTTTTGTCATGGATTGCTGATATTGCAGATACAGTTCGCTGGTTTCGGCAAGCTATCAGCTCATGAGGTGCCGCCCATCCCTGATGGTGCCTGCAGGCCATAAAGGCTCATCCAGCCCACAGTTAGTGGTTTTTAGATAGATACAAATTCCGTTGTGCCTTTCCAGGGCTTGCGGATGCCTTTGACAAAGAGGCTCTCAGGATTTTCGGAGATCAAAATATGTACGCAGTTATCAAAACTGGTGGTAAGCAGTACCGCGTTACCGAGGGAGAAATCCTGAAGGTTGAGAAGCTGGACACTGCCGCTGGTGAAAGTCTGGAAATCAGCGATGTTCTGCTGATCGCTAATGGCGAAGAGCTGAAAGTCGGTGCTCCAGTGATTGAAGGTGCCAAGGTTACTGCTGAAGTTGTCAGCCATGGCCGTGGTCCAAAAATCAAGATCATCAAGTTCAAGCGTCGTAAGCACCATCGTAAGCAGATGGGTCATCGTCAGTGGTTCACTGAGCTGAAGATCACCGGAATTGCCGGTTAATTATTGCTGATGGATCCGGTTCGGATCTGTTTAACACTTCTAAGGACGGTCTCTGGTGTGGTAGCTGGCGACAGGTCCGGGATAAAAGGAGAGCAAGATGGCTCACAAAAAAGCTGGCGGTAGTACCCGTAACGGTCGCGATTCAGAAAGTAAACGCCTTGGTGTCAAAATCTTTGGCGGTCAGGCTATCCAGGCAGGTGCCATCATCGTTCGTCAGCGTGGTACCAAGTTCCACGCTGGTGCTAACGTAGGTATCGGTAAGGATCACACTCTGTTTGCTAAAGCCGACGGCAAAGTCGTGTTTGAAGTGAAAGGTCCAAAGAAGCGTAAGTATGTCAGCGTAGCTGCTGCATAATGGCGTTTGGGTCGTCAGTGGTTATCTGGTGATTGCTGACGGCTCCCCTGAAAGCCCCGCTATCGCGGGGCTTTTGTGTATTAGGTTTTGTTATACCAGACAGTGCCTCCAGATAGGTTTTGCTTCTTTATCGGAAAGCCATTCATGGTTGTCCGTTGGTAGTTCAGAGTTTATCTGCAGGCATTGCAGATGGCTGGTATCGCTGCAATTGTTGCAGGAGAGTTAGGCAATGAAGTTTGTAGATGAAGCGACAATCGCAGTTCAGGCTGGCAAAGGCGGTAATGGCTGCCTGAGCTTTCGGCGTGAAAAGTTTATTGAAAAGGGTGGGCCTGACGGCGGTGATGGTGGTGACGGCGGCAGTATCTATATTATTGCTGATAACGATCTGAACACCCTGGTGGATTACCGCTATCAGAAGTACTATCAGGCACAGAATGGTGGGCCTGGGCGTGGACGGAATTGCACTGGAGCTAAAGGTGCAGATGTTGAACTGAAAGTTCCGGTTGGTACTACGGTTGTTGATAACGATACAGAAGAGGTTATTGGTGACCTGACACATGTAGGGCAGCGCATCAAGGTAGCCCAGGGTGGCTTTCATGGTCTGGGCAATACCCGCTATAAATCCAGTGTGAATCGTGCTCCCAGACAGACCAGTCCGGGCTCCGAGGGAGAGCGCAGAGATTTGCGCCTGGAGCTTAAAGTAATTGCTGATGTTGGGCTGTTGGGCATGCCCAATGCGGGTAAATCCACGTTTATTCGTGCGGTTTCCCAGGCACGCCCTAAAGTTGCTGATTATCCATTTACTACACTCGTTCCAAATCTTGGAGTGGTAGGGGTGGATCGTCATCGTGGGTTTGTGATAGCTGATATCCCTGGTTTGATTGAAGGCGCTGCAGAGGGCGCGGGCCTCGGTATTCGCTTCCTCAAGCATTTGGCCCGCTGTCGTATCTTGCTTCACCTTGTGGACGTGGCGCCCTACGATGATTCCGATCCGGCTGAGTCCGCCAAGGCAATTATTCATGAGTTGGAACAGTTCAGTGAAACTCTGTCTGCCCGTGATCGCTGGTTGGTGCTGAATAAAGTGGATCTGCTGCCTGAAGATCAGCGTGAAGCTGTCTGCCAGCATGTTGTCAAAGAGCTGAACTGGACTGGGCCTGTTTACCAGACTTCCGCTATTTCTGGGCTGGGTACGGATATTCTTTGCCAGAATATTATGAACTTTATTGAAGAGCGTGCCCTGGAACAAAAAGAAGATGAGGCGCTGGCTAAACAGGAAGAAGAGCAGTTGAGTAAAATGGAGTCTGAGGCTCGCCTGCGCATGCGGGAGCTGGCAGAAGAGCGTCGTGCTCGCCGTGCTGCGAAGAAAGCAGCGGATAATGATGATGACGACGATGACGATCATGATGTCGAGGTGTTCTACGTATGAGTGAGCGCAACCGGTTACGGACAGCTCGGCGCTGGGTAATCAAAATTGGCAGTGCGCTTTTGACCAATGAGGGACAGGGGCTTGATCTTGAGCGAATGGATGGCTGGGTAACCCAGATGTGCCAACTGCGTGATCAAGGTGTCGAAGTGGTGCTTGTCTCTTCTGGTGCTGTGGCAGCAGGAATGGAGAAACTGGGTTGGATGGAGCGGCCAACGGCGCTTCATCAGTTACAGGCCGCTGCTGCTGTTGGTCAGGCTCGTCTGGTTCAGGCCTGGGAGATGGGTTTTCAGAAGTATGGGATCCAGCCAGCGCAGGTGCTGCTGACCCATGATGATCATAGTAACCGCAGGCGTTACCTGAATGCCCGAAGCACACTGAAAACCCTGCTGGAAATGGGTGTGGTACCGGTCATTAATGAGAATGATACCGTTGTTACTGATGAACTTCGCTTTGGTGATAACGATACGCTTGCAGCACTGGTTGCCAATCAGGTTGAGGCGGATGTTCTGGTGATTCTGACGGATCAGGATGGTCTGTTTACTGCCGACCCAAGAACGAATCCTGATGCCAGACTGATTCATGAAGTGCGTGCACGAGATGAATCTCTGGATGCTATGGCGGGCGGTGGTAGTGGCCGTCTTGGCAGAGGAGGGATGCAAACCAAGTTGCGTGCCTCCCGACAGGCGGCAGCATCCGGTGCGGCGACCATTATTGTGGGTGGTCGCGCGGATGATGTGATTACCCGTATTTTTGAGGGTGAAGAACTGGGTACTTTGTTACTTCCGGATCAGGAGCCGATGGCAGCCCGTAAGCAGTGGTTGCAAGGGCATCTGAAGACAGCGGGAGAGCTGGTGCTGGATGCAGGTGCTGTTCGTGTACTGAAGGAACAGGGTAAGAGCCTGTTGCCGGTGGGAGTAAAAGCGTTGAGGGGAAGCTTCCAGCGTGGTGAGATGGTTACCTGTCTGGATGAAAATGGTAATGAAGTAGCTCGTGGGCTGATCAATTACGGTGCCAGCGAAGCTGAGCGTATTATTGGCAAGCCCAGTCATCAGATTAAGGTGTTGTTAGGTTATCAGCGTGAGCCTGAGTTGCTGCATCGGGATAACATGGTGTTTGCTTCTTAATAGGCTAGACATAAAAAAACCGGCCATTGCCGGTTTTTTTATGTCCTGACAACACAGAGTGGCTGTCAGTCTCAGGGAGGCTTAGGCAGTAGCCAGAGCCTTAACCTGAGCGTTCAGACGGCTCTTATGACGAGCAGCCTTGTTCTTGTGGATAATGCCCTTGTCAGCCATACGGTCGATGACAGGCACAGCTGCAGTTAATGCAGCCTGAGCAGCTTCAACGTCTTTGCCGTCGATTGCTTTGATTACTTTCTTGATAGAAGTACGAACCATAGAACGCAGGCTGGCGTTGTGCTGACGACGGTCTTCAGCCTGACGGGCGCGCTTACGTGCAGAAGGAGAGTTAGCCATTTCGGTGCTCCTGGAAAATCAATTTGTTTGGGGTTGTCTCAGGGCGGCTTAGGGGCACCCTGCATGGAATAGGTTGTTTGCCGCAGTTACTGCCAATATCCCGGGTAAGACATTGTCAGCCCATATCCCACTTTCATTTAGCTCAAGGCTATTTAGTCGCGGAACTATGCCGATTTAGCGGGTACTTGTCAATACGACATACTGCCTGTGGAGCTTTGAATCTGCCGGATTGGGGCGATTTTTATAGGTCTGTGCAAGGCGTTTCTCGGGGCTTGTTTGCATACAGTTTCAGAAATATCGTGGGCAAACCGCTATTACGTTGGATATGATGGTCTGTTTATTCTTATACTTTTTAATTAAGCCTTGAAATGATCGACTCCGAAAACAGTCCACCATCCAATCAGCCCGAGCTGAAAAAGTCCGGGTTGCTAAGGTCAAGCCTGGTGGTGGGGATTATGACCATGCTTTCTCGAGTACTTGGTCTGGCCAGAGATGTGGTGGTTGCTGGCTATTTTGGCTCTACGGCTTCGGCTGATGCCTTTTTTGTGGCTTTTAAGATACCGAACTTTCTTCGCCGCCTTTTTGCCGAGGGCGCATTTTCCCAGGCTTTTGTGCCCGTATTATCGGAATATCGCACTCAGCGGAGTTTTGGAGATGTCCGGGAGTTGGTTAGCCGAGTCAGTGGAACTTTGGCGGGCACACTGGTACTTGTTACTGTTGTGGGTGTTTTATCTGCACCACTGTTAATCAGGCTGTTTGCACCAGGCTTTATCAGTGAACCGGAAAAGCTGGCCCTTGCCGGTGAAATGTTGCGTATTACATTTCCCTACCTGCTGCTGATTTCCTTAACCGCATTGGCGGGTTCCATTCTTAACACCTATGGGCGTTTTGCAGTTCCGGCATTTACTCCGGTCCTGCTTAATCTCAGTTTGATTGGTTCTACCCTTCTGCTCACTCCATGGTTTGCTGAGCCAGTGATGGCATTAGCCTGGGGAGTGGCAATTGCAGGTATTTCTCAACTGCTGTTGCAGGTTCCCTTTCTTTTGCAGATTCGTTTGTTGCCTGCTCCCAAGTGGGGGCCTCAACACGAAGGAACCCGGCGGATTATGAAACTGATGATACCTGCACTGTTTGGTGTATCGGTTAGTCAAATCAATCTGTTATTGGATACTGTGCTGGCATCGTTTCTGCAAACGGGTAGTGTTTCCTGGCTTTATTACTCGGATCGTTTGTCCGAGCTTCCACTTGGCGTTTTTGGTATTGCCATTGCAACAGTGATCCTGCCAAGCCTCTCAACCCGTCATGCTGAAGCCGATGGCAGACACTTCTCAAGAACACTGGATTGGGCAATCCGTCTGGTATTGCTGATTGGTGTTCCTGCAGCTGTAGCCCTCTTTATACTTGCAGGCCCATTGATTGCAACACTGTTTGATTATGGTGAAATGACGGACCGGGATGTTCTGATGGCTGCCATGAGCTTAAAAGCATATTCTCTCGGTATCATCGCTTTTATGCTGATCAAGGTGTTGGCTCCAGGTTATTTCGCTCGGCAGGATACCAAGACACCAGTAAAAATTGCCATTAAGGCGATGGTGGCCAATATGATCTTTAACCTGACTCTGGTATTCCCGCTTCAACATGCTGGTCTGGCGCTGGCGACAACAATGTCTGCCTTCCTGAATGCTGGCTTGCTTTATCGTGGTTTAAAGCGGTCTGATGTTTATCAGCCAGCGAATGGTTGGTTAGTCTATTTTGCCCGGCTGCTGGTTGCCAATCTGGCTATGGCAGCAACCCTGTTCTGGCTGGCTGCAGATATCGAGAAGTGGCTGGCCTGGTCACTATGGGAGCGGGTATCCCAGACTGGCCTGCTGGTGCTGTCCGGGATACTGGTTTATATGATTGTGCTGTTAGTTACTGGTGTCAGGCCAAAGCACTTCAGGCATTAATGGCTTTCTACTTTTGCTTCCTGATTCGCATTAAGTTGTTTCAGGAGGCGTTTCTAAATATTGATTTTTTGTTAAAAACTGTTCACTGAAAGAAGTTAGCTGAACTCTTAATTGATGACACTACTTTTCGGTTAAACATTCTGAAGCTCCAGAAAGCCCTGAGCAATCAGTGCAGGGGCTTTGCTTTTCTCTGGCGTATTGCTCAATAAATCAACCACCGGTCGTTTTGTCATCAGGTTCAGGTTAATCCTCCGGGCTATCTGTTGAAGAGATAACCTGCCGGGATAGTTGAGCTGAACCAAACGCAGCAGGCAGGCATGGTAGCAAATTATGGCTATAAAGAATGCTCTCTATCATAGCTTTGATTTCAAGGTGCTTTTGTTTCAATTATTCAGAGAGTGCATCTAACCGGATAGCAGTGGCAGAGTATATATTTCTCCAGAGTTAATTCAGTTATTCAGGCTATCAGGTTACGCAAGTTAAAGAATATCAACTCAGTGACCCATGGAACCTGCTGGGGTATACTGCTCAGCTTCGTCGTTAAGCCAGCTTCGTCAGAAAGGGCGGGCTCTGGTAAACACCGGTTGAATACAGGAAGTAAGGGAGTCTGAGCCTCTCCATGCAGTTGATCCGCGGGTTGCACAATATCAGGCCAGAACATCAGAGATGCGTGGCCACCATAGGTAATTTTGATGGTGTGCATGTGGGCCACAGGACCATTCTTGAGGCCCTGAAACAACAGGCTTTTGAGCTGGATGCCAGGGTGTGTGTTATTACCTTTGAGCCCCAGCCCAGAGAGTATTTTCAGGGTGATGCTGCTCCGCCAAGATTATCCAGTCTTCGGGAAAAACTGGAATTGCTTGCGGAAAATCATGTGGATCAGGTGCTCTGCCTGCCTTTCAATGACCGGCTTCGCAGTCTAAGTGCCGATGATTTTGTATTGCGTGCATTGGTGGAAGGTCTGGATATTCGCTATCTGATTGTGGGCGACGACTTCCGCTATGGCTGTGACCGCAAAGGAGATTTCTCTCATCTGGAAATGATGGGAGAGCGATACGGTTTTGAAATCTGTGATACCCA
The DNA here is from genome assembly GCA_900299555.1 of uncultured Endozoicomonas sp. Lineage (GTDB taxonomy): Bacteria > Pseudomonadota > Gammaproteobacteria > Pseudomonadales > Endozoicomonadaceae > Endozoicomonas. Next base: position 7,055 of record OODV01000319.1, on the reverse strand, counting down.
GACCGTATTAATGCAGCAGGGGCGTATCAGCAGTACCCGTATTCGTAATGCCCTGGCTGAAAATGAGTTCGCAGAAGCTGAACATATGCTTGGTAGGCCATTTACCATGATTGGAAGAGTGGTGAAGGGGCAACAGTTGGGCAGAACACTTGGTTTTCCTACGGCGAACATCAGGGTGTGTCGTCGGCGTCTGCCTTTGCAGGGCGTTTTTGCTGTTCGTACACTGGTCGATGGTCATCGTTTTAATGCGGTTGCCAATTTGGGCATAAGGCCATCCGTATCCGGAGTAAAACCTCTGCTTGAAGTACATATGCTCGATTTCAAGGGAGATCTGTACGATCGGACCTTGCGGGTAGAGTTTGTTGAGAAAATCAGGGATGAACAGAAATTTGAATCGCTTGAAGCCTTGCGGGCTGCGATTGCTAATGATATCGAAGTAGCCCGCAAGCTTTTTATTAATGAATCGCCGTAGTGATTAGTTCGTAGAGATTCCGGTAAACAACTTATGTCTTCTGAAAAGTCCGACTACAAGCATACATTGAATTTGCCGCAGACCGATTTTCCGATGCGCGGCAATCTGGCCCAGCGTGAACCACAAATGCTCAAGCGCTGGTATGACATGGATCTCTACGAAGAAATTCGCAAGATCAGCCAGGGGCGGGAAAAATTTATCCTTCATGATGGCCCTCCCTATGCCAATGGCGACATCCATATCGGTCACACGGTTAACAAAGTTCTCAAAGATATTATTGTTAAGTCCAAAACGTTGAGTGGCTTTGACGCACCTTACGTTCCAGGCTGGGACTGCCACGGTTTGCCTATTGAGCACAAAGTAGAAGGCATGCTTGGCAAGGCTGGAGATAAGGTAGACTTTAAAACCTTCCGTAAAAAGTGCCGTGAATATGCGGCGAAACAGGTTGATGGCCAGCGTGAAGATTTCAAGCGTATGGGTATTTTTGGTGACTGGGATAAGCCGTACCTGACCATGGATTTTCAAACTGAGGCTGACATCATTCGTGCCTTGGGGAAAATCGCTGAGAATGGCCATCTGGTAAAGGGCTATAAGCCGGTTTACTGGAGTGTTGTGGGTGGTTCTGCTCTTGCTGAGGCGGAAGTTGAGTATCAGGATAAAACCTCTACCCAGATCGACGTGCGCTATGCAGCGATTGATGAAGCCGATCTGTTAGGTGCTTTTACTTTCGAGAATACAGAAGGAGAAGGTGAGGTAGCTGTCGTTATCTGGACGACAACTCCATGGACGCTGCCATCTTCTCAGGCGATCAGCATGGGTGGAGATCTGGATTATGCACTGGTTCAGTGTCAGATCAATGGTGCTCCTGCTCGTTTGATTCTGGCTGAAGCTCTGGTGGAAAGCGCTATGCAGCGCTATGGCATTGAAGACTTCGTCATCATCGCCCGTGCCAAAGGTGCTGCCTTTGAACATAAAAAGGTTGCCCACCCATTTTATGACCGTGAGTTACCGCTGATCCTGGGGGATCACGTTACCATTGATGCGGGTACCGGTAACGTTCACACGGCGCCTGACCACGGGGTTGATGACTTTAATGTTGGTCGTCAATACGGCATTGGTACACTGAACTATCTGGACGATAGTGGTTACTACCGCGCTAATGTGGAACTGTTTGCCGGTGAGCATGTTTACAAGGTTGACCCGAAAGTTGTTGAAGTCCTGATTGAAAATGGCCGTTTGCTGGCTCAAGAGAAGCTGACTCACAGCTACCCGCATTGCTGGCGTACCAAAACACCACTGATTTTCCGTGCGACACCTCAGTGGTTTGTCAGCATGACCAAAGAGCGTCTGCTGGATACGGCAATGGACTCGCTGAAGGGTGTGAAGTTTACGCCAGATTGGGGGCGTAACCGGATGGAATCCATGCTGGGCCAGAGCCCGGACTGGTGTATCTCCCGTCAGCGTACCTGGGGTGTGCCTATTGCTCTGTTTATCCATAAAGAGACGGAAGAACTTCATCCTGATACTCAGGCGCTGATTGAAAAGGTTGCGCTTAAAGTTGAACAGGAAGGGATGGATGCCTGGTTCGATCTGGAACCTGCTGACATGCTCTCTGCTGAAGATGCCGAAAAGTACGTCAAAGTAACGGACACCCTGGATGTCTGGTTCGATTCTGGTGTCACCCATTATTCGGTTATTGAGCGTCGTGAAGAACTGCAATTCCCGGCAGATCTTTATCTTGAAGGTTCAGACCAACACCGTGGCTGGTTCCAGTCTTCGCTGAAAACCAGTATTGCCATGAATGGAGTCCCTCCGTATAAAGGGCTGCTGACTCATGGCTTTACGGTAGATGCTAACGGCCGGAAGATGTCCAAGTCGCTGGGTAATGTGATTGCACCTCAGAAGGTCTTCAAGTCTCTGGGTGCTGATATTCTGCGTCTCTGGGTTTCTGCCACCGACTACACTTCTGAAATGACGGTGTCTGATGATATTTTGAAGCGGACCGCAGATAGTTATCGTCGTATCCGAAATACAGCGCGCTTTCTGCTTTCCAACCTGACTGGTTTCAATCCGGAAACGGATGCTGTTGCCTGGGAGGATATGCTGTCACTGGATAAGTGGGCAGTTGATTGCACTCTGAAATTACAGAACGAAGTGGTTGAAGCTTATAACAGCTATAACTTCCTGTCTGTGTATCAGAAAGTTCATAATTTCTGCTCACTGGATCTGGGTGGTTTCTATCTGGATATCATCAAAGATCGGCAGTACACCACACAGCAGTACAGCCTGGCACGTCGCAGCTGTCAGACCGCGATGTATCATATCATTGAAGCCTTTGCCCGCTGGATGGCACCCATCATCAGCTTTACCTCGGAAGAAATCTGGGGAGCGATTCCCGGTAAGCGCGGTGAGTCAGTCTTCCTGGAGACCTGGTATGAAGGGCTGAATAGTCTGGAAGGTGACGAACTTGGTCGTGAGTACTGGAACTCCATTCTGGAGGTGAAAACTGCGGTCAACAAGGCTTTGGAAGATGCTCGTGCCGTGGGTGCTATCGGCGGTTCTCTGGAAGCGGAGGTTACTCTTTTCGCGGACGAAGCTCTGGCTGAGAAGCTTGATCGACTGGGGGATGAGCTGCGCTTTGTATTGATCACCTCAGCAGCAACGTTAAAGCCTTTGGCGGATTCAGGTGATGCGGCTGCTACCGATTTGGCTGGTCTGAAAGTGCTGGTCGAAAAGTCTGACCACAAGAAATGCGATCGTTGCTGGCACCGTCGTGAAGATGTCGGAACCATTGGAGCATACCCTGATCTTTGCGGTCGCTGTGTAGAAAATGTAGAAGGTAGTGGAGAGCAGCGTCAATTTGCCTGATATTTATAATAGGCATAGTAAATACCCGGCAAGCACCGGGTATTTTTTTGTACGATAGTCTATTTTATTACGTGACTTTACAGCGAATTGACTCTCTGGGTGTTGTAACTGGTTAAATTTTGATTGATTTCGGTAATTCACACTATCCCTTGGCTGTAAATGACACTTAATATTAAAAAGACTCACTCAGGTTCTGTTGGCATTTTATGTTGTCGCAGTCAGTGGTTCGTTTAGACTGCAAAGCTACTTTACGAACCACCCTGTGGGCTCAAGCCAGAGCACGCATAGCTGTGTTGCAAGAACTTGAAAGACATAATTCCTGCGTTCATGTGTTCTGATGCCCCTTGTGGGTATTGCCCTGAGCGCTCTGGCTTGAGCTGAGCCTGAAAGCTTTATGTCAACAGAACCTAATGATATGGATTTTTTAAAGCAGGAACTGGCCATGCAGAGTAAAAAATCAGGAAAGCTTCACTGGCTCTGGCTCAGTGCATTCATCTTCGGCATTGATCAACTGGTAAAGTGGTGGGTGATCCAGGATTTCTCACTGTATCAGCAAGTACAGGTATTGCCGTTCTTCTCCCTGACTCTGGCTTACAACACTGGCGCTGCGTTCAGTTTTCTAGGTGATGCTTCCGGTTGGCAGCGCTGGTTTCTCAGTGGTGTGGCTATTATTGTCAGCATCATGCTGGTTGGATGGCTGAAGCAACTTCGTTCAGGTGAAAACTGGCAGGCTTGTTCTCTGTCATTGATACTTGGCGGTGCTCTCGGAAACCTGATTGATCGTCTGCTGAACGGGCATGTCACTGACTTTCTGTTGTTTTACTACAAAAACTGGTATTTTCCTGCGTTCAACCTGGCGGATACGGCCATTACTGTGGGCGCTGCCATGTTGATTCTGGATATGTTCCGGAGTAACCCTTCGTATGAAGGTAGCAGTAACGATAAATAAAAGAGCAGGAGCGAGTCACGGTGTCAGCAGTCATTGAGAAGGGCAGCAAAGTCACTCTGCATTTTTCCCTGAAGCTGGATGATGGGAGTGTGGTGGACAGTACGTCATCGGAGAAACCTGCATCTCTGACCATCGGTGATGGTAACCTTCCGGAAGGCTTTGAAGAAACGTTGCTCGGCTTGATTGCTGGTGAAGACAGGGCTTCGCGGATTCCTCCGGAAAAAGCGTTTGGTATGCCAAATCCCAATAATGTGCAGCGCATTCCCAGGGGCAGCTTTGCCAGTGGGGTTGAATTGGAAGAAGGGCTGGTGATGTCTTTTTCTGATGCAGCCAACAGTGAGCTTCCCGGCGTGGTCCGGGCTTTTGATGATGAAGTGGTTGAAGTTGACTTTAATCATCCTCTGGCAGGTCGACACCTGATCTTTGAGGTACAGATTCTGGATGTACAGAGACCCTGAGCTATAACTAATAGCCCAGAGCTATAAAAAGTAGTGGTAGAAAAGGTTGGTGATTCCCCTATGAAAATCAAACTGGCTAATCCCCGTGGCTTTTGTGCAGGTGTGGACCGTGCCATTGAGATCGTCAACCGAGCGCTTGATGTTTTTGGTCCTCCTATTTACGTCCGTCATGAGGTGGTACATAACAAATTTGTGGTGGAAAACCTGAAGGAGCGCGGGGCAATCTTTGTCGATGAGCTGGATCAGGTGCCCGATGACGTCATCGTTATTTTCAGTGCTCACGGTGTTTCCAAAGCCGTGGAAGATGAGGCCGAGCGACGTGGTCTTAAAGTCTTTGATGCTTCCTGTCCGCTGGTCAAGAAAGTTCATATGGAGGTGGTCCGTTACTCCCGGGATGGCATGGAGTGTGTACTGATTGGTCACCATGGACATCCAGAAGTGGAAGGCACCATGGGGCAGTACGACTCGCGAAACGGTGGAGCTATGTACCTGGTGGAGAACGAAAACGATGTTCGTGCTCTTGAGGTGTCAGACCCATCCCGGTTGGCCTATGTCACCCAGACAACACTCTCCATGGACGATACGGCCAAAGTCATTGAAGCGTTGCGACTCAAGTTTCCAGAGATACAGGGGCCACGGAAAGACGATATCTGCTATGCCACACAGAATCGACAGGATGCGGTAAAAATTCTGGCAGGACAGTGTGACCTGGTATTAGTGGTCGGTTCAGTTAACAGTTCAAACTCTAACCGTTTGCGGGAGCTGGCTGAGCGCACGGGTGCCGAAGCTTATCTGGTGGACAATGCGGAAGATGTCAAACCGGGATGGCTGGTGGACAAAACTGCCATTGGTATCACAGCAGGAGCCTCTGCACCGGATATTCTGGTTCAGGGAGTTATCACACGCTTGAAAGAACTTGGCGCAGAATTACCAGAGGAACTGGATGGCAAAGCCGAAAACATCGTCTTTACCATGCCCAAAGAACTGCGGTTGAAATCCGTTTCTGACTAGTACGACTGGTACAAAATAGAATGAAGCACACAAGAGCGGTTGCTCTGTGTGCTTTTCCGTCTCTATGGATCAATGCTTATTGAACATTTTATGGGTCAGAGCGGTTGAAAATGCCCGTGGCAATAAACGGGAAACCATAAAAACATTCAGTCGATTCATCCATCCTGCAATACGCACCGGGCATTTCCCCAGGGCTGACAGGCCTGCTTGAACGACAGCCTCTGGTTCCATCAGTGGCTGCCTGAACATTGTATTCAGGCCTCCGGTGACGGACTGTCCCATATCCGTATCGGTTAAGCCTGGTGCAAGTACTGTGACATCAACGCCGGAAGATTTCAGTTCCTTGTGCATCCCTTCAGCTAAAAGCTGGATATAGGCTTTACTGGCTGCGTACTGTGCCAGATAGGCTGAAGGCATATAAGCCATGATGCTGGACACAAATAAAATGCCTCCCCGCCCCCGCTGGCGCATTTGTCCAGCAAAGTGGTGAGCCAGCCGGGTCGGTGCTGCCATATTGATTTGCAGCAGGCTATCCACTTGTTGCCAGCTCTGCTGATCAAACAGTTCATGGGTTTCTATGCCTGCATTGGGGATCACAAGACCGATTTCGAGGTCGGCGGATTGTTCTATAACCCGGTTGACCTCTGATGTATCTGACATATCAGCAACAATGACACGGGTACTGATTTCATGGTGTTGTTCCAACTGCTGAGCCAGTTCGTCCAGTAGTGATTTACGACGTGCCACCAGAATCAGGTTCAGCCCTTTTTTTGCCAGCTCTTCGGCAAACGTCCTGCCGATACCCGCACTGGCACCGGTAATCAATGCCCATGATCCATATTGTTTTGCGAAGCCAGAGTCTGGCATGTTGGGTTTATCCTTATTAAATGAGAGAAATCCTGTTTTTTTTAAACATGCAACATGAGTCTGATTGATCAGTTAAAGACGAAGTTGCCTGATACTGATTCTCTGAAGGTAGTCGCCCATGAGAAAACGACATCCGTGAGCTTGGTGTTTTCGTCTGTGTTCAGAGAGAGCGTTGCAGATAAGCTGGTTGGTGTTTGTCGGGTATTTATTTTCTGAGCTGCTACGGTACCATGCGTATAAAACGCCACAGGCATATTGAGCGTGAAAGCAGAGAGACTCACCAGACCGTGTCCTTATTATTGTTATTGGCCGTATGAGTGTAATTATACCAATCGCTTTTTCTAAATCCTTTAGCTGATGCCAGCTATGCTCAGACATCATTATCAAGCGTTTTATCTGGAACAGATGTCTCGTCGACCACAGCTACCCG
>OODV01000450.1 GCA_900299555.1 uncultured Endozoicomonas sp. | reverse complement strand
CATTGCTCATCATCAAGTCGGGTTCTGTCCATATCGCGCAAAAGGCGACATTGTATAGCTAAGTCCTTATGTCAACAGAACCTAGTCTTCCAGAATGAAATCCTCCGTGGTTTCCCGTACTTCAATGACTTCATGGACTGCAGAGCTTTTCATTCTCCCCCAAGAACCAAGTGCCCTGAGTCGTCATTTCGCAGTACCAGCTGTAGTCGTCACAGGCCCGATCAAAAACACAGGTAACACCAGGCATTATCGGTAGGTTCTGCGCGGCCCTGCAGTCATTTACTCTGGCGGTTGTCAGTTCAAAAAATGTCGGTGTATCGGTTTCAGGATCATAAACCGTGTGCAACTTGATCCCCCCATTAGTCTTTCGGAAGTGTGCCCACTCATACTGATTCAGGTTCAGATCAATCGTTGTAGAATCAATCCGGCACACCATGTCGCTGGCAGCCCCTCGAGGCAGGCGGTCTCTGACCTTTTGCAGCAGAAAGAAAAAAGTCCCGGCAAAGATACTTACAGGACGACTGTTGCTGGCATCTGATAATGGGGCACGCTTTATACGCAAGACACCGAGGTGATAGTGGTTATGGCTGGTGTTAACGTTTTCCACCAGGTCGCGTATGGAGATCCGGCTAGCCAGCTGTAAAACGTCATGGCAGCGAGTTACGTCCAGCAAGGCAGTTTTCTGACTCTGTGATCGCCATTATGCCGGTCAACCATATTTTGAAACTGGTGACGGGGTTTAGCCCTGAGCAACTGTTGAAAAACGCGGTTATGATTTATGCCTGTCCCTTGACTGTTCCAAAAAAGCTGTCTAGACAATGGCTATTCTAAGGCAAAGCAGCAGGGACAGGCTCTTTAAGCTTCTTCCCGATTTCTAACCGGACAGCAGTGGTGTGAATCATTAATTTCCTGTAGGGGCTGTTGAGGTTTCAAACATGTAATGATATCAGCCTGAAAGCCCGCAGTATTGTGGTTACCACACCCTCATACTGCAGATCTGCAATGCCCCAATTAATGCTCACTGATGAGTACTGGTCGAAGCTGACGACTATTTTCAGCCGGATAAAGATCTACAACAAGCCTAACCTGCGCTCCTATGTTGAGGGAATGATTTATCGCACTCGTGTTGGATGCCCATGGAGAGACCTTCCTGAAGAATCTGGTTCATGGAATTCCATCTTCAAAACGTTCAATGTCTGGTCAGAACAGGGGAGGTGGATGAAGCTTTTCGAAGCCTTGACTGAAGCCCCTGACATGGAATGGCTATTCATGGATGGCAGCTACGTAAGGGCTCATCAACACAGTGCAGGGGCTGCTACTGACAGTTCAGAGGCCATTGGCAAAAGCCGGGAAGGAAACACAACAAAGATTCACTTATCTGTTGATGCTTGCGGGCTTCCTGTTGCTTTCGAGATTACCGGAGGTGATTAAATGATTGCACAGCTGCCCCGGAACTTCTGGCAAAGAAACCTGAGGCTGAAGTGGTCGTTGCTGATAAAGGCTACGATAGTCAGGCTGTGCGTGATCAGGTAGTAAATCAAGGTGGAAAGCCAGTGATTCCGGAGAGATAGAATTCAGTGGTTGGTAACGGTGAGATTGACTGGCATTTATACAAATATCGGCATTGGGTTGAAAATGCCTTTTCACGTTTGAAGCATTGCCACCCGCTTTGATAAGTTTGGGCGCAACTTTGGAAGTGCAGTGGAGTTAGCCTGCGCATATATTTGGTTACCGATGTGAAACGTCAACAGCCCCTAGTAGATCATTTCAATGGAATTGATGCGTTCCATTGTTCCTGAGATTGTCGAAGTATGTTGCCACTGCACTTCGCAAGCTCAGTGCGAACGGAGTGCAAAACATCAAACTCAATGAAACGATGTACTAGTGTACTGTAAAAGAGAACCACCCTGTCTAGCTAAAAGAGGGTGGTCTTGTTTCGTATTTTTTTGATCAACCAGTCATGATTACCTTGGTTGACGGATCAGTAGTTTTCACATGCTTCTCCTGGAATACGCATCAGAGCAGGCTTTCCGTATGCAGAAGTAAGCGCTGTTAGTGTTGATACTTTAGAGTCAGTACCAGAGTTAGTCAGGCAAAAGGATACATCATCACCTTTGATCACAGAGGCATGAGCTTTACCATAGCTATATAGGGTACATGAGCTTTTCTGAAAATTGATCGTCGAGGTTTGTCGGCCATCGGAAACGGTTACATAGAAGTCAATTGGATTCTCAGTGATATAGGCGCTTCCTGCCGTTGTCCATCCTGTCATCTGCTTGACTAATAGAAGGTTAGTAATACCTCTGTTTTTAGGGACATAGAGGTTATCGCCAATGTGTTCAAACTGTGAATCATTCTGTATCGATCCCTGATTAACCAAGACGCTGTCTATGTAGTAGCCATCCTCAGTTGTCAGTGTCATCATACCGCAGACATAATCATTGGCTACAGGAAGAAGTCTTAGGGCCTGACTTAAGAAAACGCTGTGTGCAGCACGATTAAGATAGCGGTTCGATACACCAACCGCATAAGCGGGGTTAATATGCTGGGAGGAAGAAATTTGGTAAATAGAGTCGGGAATATATCCCAGCACTTTTGCAAAGTAGCTATTTGGGCTATGGTCTCCAGAACCTAAGAGTAATGTGAGGTGAGCAAGACCTTCAAGTAAAGAGAAAGTGCCACTGCCAATGGTTGACAAAGCACTCCCCCTAGAACGTCCATTCTCGATCCCAGCGCTTGCATCAGGAGTCGTTCCCCAGGATGCCGATGTGATCGATAACAATAAGACGATGGATAAACACTTTCCTTTAAACATGCTAACCCCTTATCCGGATGGCTGTTTTAATTAAATAACTACGATTCCATCTTAAATAAAGATCAGAACCGAACGGTTGGACAGTAAGCAGTCCTTATTATTCCGAGCTTTAAATATATTTTTTTGAAATATTTCATTTCTGCTTATTAGTTTTTAAGCCCGATAGTGGAACTTGTTTACTGTATAAAATGATACTAAAGGGATTCTAGAGTAATATTTTATTTCCGCAAAATGGTCTGGCTATATAAAAAAATAAATAAGTGTTTTTTTTCATATGAAGATATTTTCATAATTAATATATATAACTGTCTTTCACCACACCAATTGATATTTTCCTGAAACCTGTTGTCAAAGGACTGA
>OODV01000145.1 GCA_900299555.1 uncultured Endozoicomonas sp. | reverse complement strand
TCAGTCCTTTGACAACAGGTTTCAGGAAAATATCAATTGGTGTGGTGAAAGACAGATGTTAACCACGGAGATCACAAAGCTCACAAAGGAAAGCTTATCGTTTTCTTCCTTTGTGCTTTTCGTGCTCTTTGTGGTTCAAAAAACTACTTGGCCTGTCTTGGCTCTTTGGGCATTTCCAGTGCCCGCTCAGCAATAATGTTCCGCTGAATTTCATTACTGCCACCATATATGGTGTCAGAACGGGTAAAGAGATACATGGACTGCAGACGGGTCAATTCATAAGGCCCTTCTTCCAATAGTTCTGACTCAGGCCCAAGCACATCCATTGCCAGTTTGCCAAGATTGGCATGCCAGGTAGCCCAGTGAAGTTTGTAGATCATTGCCTCTTTCTGCAGAGAGCCATCCTGTGAACCTGACAGCATGCGAAGCGCGTTGTAACGCATGATGCGCAGCCCCATCCAGGCATCGGCAATGCGCTGTCGTATGGCAGGGTCTTCTGCAGCGCCGTTCTTCTTGGCGATCCGGATGATCTCATCCATCTCGTTGAGGAACTGCATCTGCTGTCCAAGTGTAGAAACACCACGCTCAAAGCCCAGCAGCGCCATGGCTATTTTCCAGCCATCTCCCGGCTTGCCAACAATATTGCAGGCATCGGTTACGGCATTGTCAAAAAAAACTTCGTTAAACTCTGACGTACCGGTCAGCTGTTCAATAGGACGGACTTCAATACCCGGCTGATCCATAGGTACCAAAAGGAAGGAAAGCCCTTTATGGCCTTTGCTCCCAGGCTCGGTACGGGCAATCACAAAGCACCAGTCGGACTCATGAGCAAGCGAGGTCCAGACCTTCTGACCACTGATCTCCCACTGACCGGTAGACTCATTCAGTGCAGCTTTAGTTTTGACATTAGCCAGATCAGATCCGGCACTGGGCTCGGAATATCCCTGACACCAGTATTCCGTACCATTGGCAATACCAGGAAGAAAGCGTTGCTTCTGTTCTTCAGTTCCGAAAGCAATAATGGTTGGGCCCGCCAGTCCTTCACCAATATGCCCCATATGACCTGGGCCACCGGCGCGAGCATACTCTTCATTAAAAATAACCTGTTGGTTTATCGAGAGCCCCCGGCCACCATACTCTTCAGGCCAGCCCACACAGAGCCAGCCCGCTTTGGCCATGTGCTGTTCCCATTTTTTCCGCTCTTCCGGGAACATATGTTCATCACCCGGGCCGCCACGGAAGCAGAGCTGTTCAAACTCACCGGTCAGGTTTTCCTTTAACCAGGTAACCACTTCTGCACGAAACTGTTCATCTTCAGGACTGAAACTGATTTTCATAATAATTACCCCTTCACCTGTCCTGAATCATCCAACAACTGACGTGCAATACGTTCCCGATGCAAACCGCCATCCCCCAGGAAGGTTTCGGTGGACTTAGCGCGTTTGAAATAAAGATGCGGGTCATATTCCCAGGTAAATCCGACACCACCATGAAGCTGAATAGATTCAGCCGCACAGTGGAAAAAGGCATCCGAGCAGTAAGCTTTGGCCAGCGCCGCAGCTTCTGGCAACTCGTCTTTCACCTCAGAGACCTGCTCTGATGAAGAGAGAGACTTGAGCACTTCATCGGCTACGCAGGCTGCGTAATACACGGCAGATTTGGCACACTCAACCTGCAGCATCATATCCGCAGCCCGATGTTTGATTGCCTGAAAACTGGCAATAGTACGGCCAAACTGAACCCGCTCGCGGGTGTAATCGATGGTCAGCTCCATTACCTGACGGGCGCCACCGGCCTGTTCTGCTGCAATGGCCACCGATGCGAGTTGCAGCACCTGCTCCAGGGCTGGCCAGTCTGACACCCCTTCCCCTCCCAGGCAGCAGTCTGCAGAAACAAAGAGATTATCAATCTCAACCTTTGCCTGTTTACGGGTCTGATCCATAGTGGGTGTCCAGTGACTCTGAACACCTTCACTGTCAGCAGATACTGCAAAAAGGCGTATACCGACTTCTCCTTTGCTGCCTTCTTCACGGGCAGCAAGAATCAGCAGTCCAGCAGTGTGCCCATCCGGCACAAAATGCCAGGAGCCTGAAAGCACATAGCCATCGCCCTCTTTCCGGGCGGTGGCCTGAACACTGCTGGCATCCCAGCAGCGGTTATCACGATTCTGCTGACTGGATGCCAGACCCAGTGTGGCGGTCAGACTGCCTTCAGCAATCTGTGGCAGCCATTGCTGTTTCTGCTCTTCGTTGCCGGCAACCAGAAGCGCATTGACACCCATTGCAACGGTTGAAAAGAAAGGTGAGCAGAACAGTCTTCTCCCCATCTCTTCAAACAGTATCGCCAGCTCCACATACCCCAGGCCAAGACCACCGTATTCCTCAGGAATATGCAGCGCCTGCCAGTACATTTCCTGACACAGCCGCTGCCAGAGTTCAGAGTCAAAACCCTGATCGGTAGCCATGGCTGCACGAACTGCCTCCGATGTTGAGACATCCTGCAGGAAGCTGTCGGCGGACTCCCGAATCATCTCCTGCTCATCGGTAAAAGCGAACTCCATTGCCAGCGCCCCTTATGATTCTTATTGCTGCATACTCTCGCCTGAATCCTCAATAGCGTAATCGTTCGAACGGACGATATATCTACCTGCAGAAACCGGAATTCCTGACTATCTTACAAGCATATAAATTTGATGAGTCTTCCCAACCAGCCTCAAAAGGCAGTGACAGAACCATCATTTTTTTAGATTCAGAGTTGAACTTTTATTTATCTTTAATAATTAAAAAATTTTAGCTGCAGCGATTGAAATCAAACTCAATACTTTGTCAGGAGGTTCAAATGTCCAGAGCCATTCAATCATGTCTCATTGGGCTGATTGCTGTATTCGTCACAGTACAGTCGTGTCTTGGTGAGTCAGAAACCGACTCTCTCTCAAAAAAAACGGACTCTACCGAAATCACATCACCGGTACCTGCCCAGGATGCTTCACTGTCGGAGGATGATAAGGAGGAGTTAAAAACTACGATCTTTGAGATGATTCGGTCATTAAACACCTTTGACTTTGACGAGTTTTCCAACTTCTTTGCAGAAGACTCGTTAAAGTTATTAAAGCATCAGGTACAACGCTATAACTCCAGCCACCTGTTTGAGATTATTTTCCCGGAAGGACGGGTAAAGGCAAATGAACTTTCCCCTCAAGCATTTTTTGTTCGAATCATTTCAAAGTCAAAATTTAACGTTGGAGTATCCCGTCCGTACGAAATCAATTTAACCCCCAAGTTCCGCATGCGTGCTAATGATGACGGTGAAATTGTAACGGTACTAACCACTTTTCCTGACTCATATTCTGGTTATCAAACCCGGAGCGAGGTATTTACCTTCAGAAAAGTGGGTAACAAATGGATTGCAGAGATTCCTGACTTTATCCTGAGTGACTTCAAATATGACCTTACCAGAAATTTTGCAAGCCAGAGATCCTTCTATCCCCTCTACCCAGTGACGGACACTTTCAGGATCATGATGGGTTCTTTTCAGCCTCTGAATTAACCCCCCATATATTCATGGTTCAGAAATTAAAAAAGCCTTGCATCAGCAAGGCTTTTTTAAATCACACCATTTTTCTGGCATCTTCTCTTAACTCAAACTTTAATACCTTACCCGATGCATTGGTTGGCAGACTATCAACAATATTCACATGTCTTGGCACCTTATAGCTGGCCATCTCCTGCCGACACCAACTCACCAGGAGAACTAGCAGTCACTTCCTTTCTTTCACCATCAACACATCACACCTAATACCCGGCATTGCACGACCGGAAGTATTGGCAATTAATTCAGGGTCATATCCGGAACGACAGATGGTGACAAAGCCACAGGCTTATGTCAGGCCGTAGGCTGTAATAATCGTATCGAAACCCAGTTCATCACGCATTTGATGTATCATGGAAACTGGAAGCGCGGCTGCCCCCGTGACCGCCACACGCAACAATGCAGTGGCCGCCAAAATCCATTCATAAATATTGGGAGCCCTGACTGCTATACGCCCCCTGGCTCTGTCCCCATAGAAAGCAGTGAAGCGACGGTTTTAAAGCACAACTCATTCAGGGAACCTCTGAAAAACGCTCACTAATCCAGTAAAATCCTGATGACTGGATCAGGG
>OODV01000284.1 GCA_900299555.1 uncultured Endozoicomonas sp. | reverse complement strand
ATTTTACTCAGCGTATAGAGAGGCAGAACCTGAATTTCAGGACACGTCTGAAGAGGTTGGCTCGACGATCTATTTGCTTTTCAAGATCAGAAGAAGTTCACGATAAAGTAATCGGAGAATTTATCTACCGAGAGCACTATCAACTCCTCTGAACCTCTACCAAAAAAACAAACTTCGGACTCACTTGCATGGATTACAAATGTTAGAAAAAGTTCCTTTTGGTCTATATGGTTTGGAAGCTATAGGGTAGGGGAGGAGATTCTGACTGTATTGCTCTTGTTCTTGAATTATCTAAAAACCGCCTGTGTACCAAGACACAGGCGGAAGGGCTAAGATTATATTTAGCGTGTAATCACATATCTTGAGTGAAAGTACGTGTGATCATGTCACGCTGCTGTTCTGGCGTCAGGGAGTTGAAGCGAACAGCGTAGCCGGAAACACGGATGGTCAGAGAAGGGTATTTCTCTGGGTTGGCAGCAGCGTCTTCCAGCATTTCACGGGAGAGAACGTTTACGTTCAAGTGCTGGCCACCTTCGCGGATGGTGGTTTCCTGAACTTCCAGATCCAGTTCGCGGGATTCGAACTGACCCAGCTTTTCCAGGGAAACTACTTCATCCTGCTTGAATTCGTCAGTTTTGGCGCAGATCAGGCGGGCTTCACCAGCAGCTTCATCCATCAGCCAGATTGAGTTAACCAGAGCGCTATTTTCGCTGGCAGTAATCTGAATGCCTTTCATTATATTGATCCCTTGATACTCGAGTTCAAACAGCTTTGAGGGCTTACCTGATCGGAATGCGCCGCTCGCTTATCGCCATGAAAGTTGAAACGATGGCTTTTCATGGCACGATAATCGTATCAGCTATGAGATTTTCAATATCTAGGTATTAGCCGAGATCAAAGAAATGAGAGCTTGATGGGTGATGTGATGAAAACTATTGATCCGTAGCAATGATTGGTTTGTGATTGTGTTTTAGGGCTTATGCTATTTGAGGGAAGCTGTTTGAAGGGAAAGACCTGTTCTGGAACAGGTCTTAGAGCGTGTTTTTTTACTGAATGTACTCAAACACCTTAATGACTCTTGATACCCCGTAAGTGTTTGCAGCAATGGAGACGGCCTCCTGTGCTGCCTTTGGAGTAACCAGTCCCATAAGGTAAACCGTTCCCTGCTCGGTGTTGACCTTGATTCTGTCGGCTACAACTGCTTCATTGGTCACCATTGAGGCTTTGATTTTTGTGGTCAACCAGCTGTCATTGCTTTGTACCAGAATGTCTGCGTTTGGGCCGACTTGCAGTTCATTGTAAACCTGACGGACTTTTTCAACGTTTTGAGCGGTATGACCGGCCAGGTTTTTCAGGCTTTCATCGGGAACCTGTCCGATGAGTAACACAATGCCATTGAAGCTGATGACTTTGACTCTGGATTGCCTTAGAGCCGGGGCTGCCTTGTTGATGTTAACGGTTGTGACCGTTTCAATGGTCTGGTCATCCATCCAGGATCCCCAGGTCCTTTTGCTGTTATCAATGTTGACTGGCTCTTCGTTGACGGAGTCAACCAATGCTGCGCAGCCACTTAACAGGGTCAGTAAACCGGTTAGAAGTATAATGCCGATAGGTTTCATGGTTCCCCCTGAGGTCATAAATGTTATGAAGTAATGGTTTGGAGTAAATGAGGGTGAGATTCCAGTTTATTCGGCGGAAAACAGGAACTCATCAATCAGATCGCAAAGGCAGTGAATGATCAGTGTATGAACTTCCTGTATGCGATGAGGGCTAATATCAGGCACTCTGATCTCGACTTCTTCAGGGTGCAGGAGTCGGGCCATATCTCCACCGTCTTTACCGGTCAGGGCTATCACCTGAATATTTCGATCATGGGCTGCCTGAATGGCTTGAACCATGTTGGCGCAATTACCATGGGCAGAGATAGCCAGTAGTATATCGCCTTCCTGGCCCAGGGCTCTTATCTGTTTGGAAAACACTTCGTTGAAGCTTGAATCGTTGGCGATAGAGCTCATCGTCAGGCTGTCGGCGCAAAGTGACAGGGCTGGCAGAGCCGGACGCTCGCGATCAAAACGATTGAGTAACTCGGAAACGAAGTGCTGGGCATCGCCAGCTGCCCCCCCGTTGCCACAGGCCATGATTTTCCCTTCGTTCAGCAGGGTTTGTACCATCATTTCTGCAGCGTCGGCGATCAGCGGTGGGAGTGCATCTGCCGAGCGAATTTTTGCGTCGATGCTGTCGGAAAAATGTTGCGTTATACGTTCATGCATGCCTGAAACCTTGAAATGAAAATCACAAAGGATTTTCACTTTGCTCCTTCTGAATCGCTTTTCTAGAATAATGCTCTTCTAAAAAGCGCGCTTCTGAATAGTAATCAGAAGGTTTTTAAAAAGCACTTTTGATCCATTCTAAGCTGTTTTGCCCTTTGGCGTCATGATTGTCAATGGATATTGCATCAAATCGACAAATCCTGTGGTTGTGCTGACGATATTTCTGTAAATAAACAGCTGCCGTCTTTCGGATTTTCTGCTGCTTAGTATGATTAATTGTGCTGGCCGCACTACCGAACCGTGAACTGCCTCGAGAACGAACTTCAATAAAAACCAGGGTGGATTGATCCAGCATGATCAGGTCAACTTCACCTGATTTGCAGGCAAAGTTAGTGTGCAGAAGCACAAGGCCTTGCTGTTTTAAATACAGCAAGGCGCTTTTTTCTGCCAGGGCTCCTTTCCTATTACTGAGATTGAGCGTCCAGGGCATAGAGAGCAGGATTGTTGGTGAGGGCTGGTTTGATCGCTCTGTTTTTTCCAGAGAGCTGGCTTTCGGCTATTTTTGGTTTAACGATGGGGAGCGGGGTAAGCCGGCCATTTCTAAATATCTGCCAGGAAAGCTCGCGATGGACTTTTCCATTCGGAGTAATGCTCAGAGAGCCTGTTAGTCCTTGCAGCTGACTGCCCTGTAAGCTTGAAAGCTGCTGGAGTCTTGGGTAGAGCTTGTAGGCGTCAGCGCCCAGGGCGTAAAGCGTCCCAAGCTGGCCTCTGGATTGTTTCCAGAGGGTGTTGATCTGTTGTTCCAGTTGGCTTGAGGTTCCGGGAATCAGCCATGGCATAATGGGAGCCCGAATGCCGTCCATATCTTGGTCCTGGTTGGTGTTGGTGGTGCCTGAGAACGCACTGGATGTTGCGTACACTGGCACGTTGCCAGCGTATTGATAGGCCAGGGCTGGTTTGAGTTGCCTGGCTTCCTGTGGGTTGGCACCAATCAATACCATATCGACATCCTGGCGGCGCCGAGCTTGGAATCCAAGCTGTTCTCCAAGCAAGCGGTTAAGTTGCCTGTGTCGTGCTTCGCTCTGGTCCGTGTGTAACAACCAGCCAGCAAGGCTGCTGAACTGGGTTTTTGCATCAAACTCACCGGAGCCGACAATTTCACCACCCAGTTCCAGCCACTTGGCCTTGAAGGTGGTATTGATTTTTTTGCCCCACTCGGTATTTGGTGTAATGATAATTGCGGTTCGGTGCCCATCCAGCTGTGCTCGTTCTGCTGCCATAATAGCTTCATCTTCTGCAGAGAGTCCGAATTGGTAAAGGCCTGTTCGGTGGCTACTGGGTGGTATGGGTGTTCCGGCAGGTGAAGGCTGGTTGGGAGTGTCATCCAGATAATTCAGCGCCAAAACCGGGATGCGATTAGTAATATCAGTATTTAATTCTTTTACCCGGCTTTTGTTCAGCGGGCCAATAATCAGTTGTGCGCCTTCATCAATAGCCTTGGAGGCCAGATCATTAATGTTGCCGCTTTGGGTGTTATAAAACTGGAGCTCAGGGAGAGGCTCGTTCTTGTTCATGGCCTCATAATGGGAGGCTAGCATACCGTCACGAACCGCTTCTCCTACTTTGCCCAGTCTTCCAGACAGTGGCAGTAATACGGCAATTTTGTCAGGGCGCTCCGCTGAGCTGCTCTTCAGTGCCTCAAAGTCTCGAGGCAGGTATTGGTGTGCAGGGTGGGATGCCCAGTCCCGCTTCCATTGTTCAAGTCCGGTGAGTTGCTGGTCCAGACTGCGACCGCTCTGATAAATTAATGCAAGAGCCAGCCAGCCTTTAAGCTTTTGTGACTTTTCCTGCTTATAAAGGTTATTCAGCCGCTCCGCAGGAACATGCAGGAGTGTCTGCCAGAAACTGTCGTAATGAGGCTCTCGCTCTGCTTCGGTCAGGTAGGGGCCTGCCAGCAGCCACTCATCCAATGAGGCCTGATATTCACCAAATCTTGAATAGGCCAGTGCTTTCAGAATATGGGTCTGGGCGTTAATGTAGGTATCGTTACTGATGATGACCGCTTCGCGGTCGAGCCACTCAAAGATAGCCCAGTCCTGATGATTGATCTGGGCAATCTGGGCCTGCTGAACAGCCAGTTCTGCCTGAATCCGCTTTGGCAGTTGCTCATAGGGCATCTGTTTCAGAATTTTTTGGGTGCGGGCCGGGTCCTTGTTAATCAATTCTCTGGTGATTTCCAGAGTAAGGCTGGCCCGCTCTGGATAACTGAGCTTCTCAGCCTCGGCCAGTTGTTGATCAATACTCTTAATGGAGGAAACCGCTAGAGGTAGTGTTCCCTTTGGCTGAGATGAACAGGCAGTAATAAAAACGGGAATAAGCGCTGCCATGGCGATGGCAGGCAGCTTTTTAGGTAGGGTATTTCGCAGAGCGGTAATATGGGTCATCATTTGAAGTCGTGGGCCAGCTCTTCTGGGAATGTCTTCGTTAATTGCTTTGATTGTACACAGGGCATGGAATCGACACTATAGGCTATAGCTATTGCATTTTCGACTGTGGTGCTGAATTTAGCGTGTTTTAGCCTGGCTTTCAGATATGGATAGGTGGTGTAGCAGGTGTGATGGCAGGTTTTGTCAGCAGTACTTGCTGATTGGTTATGTTTTTGATTTTTAATGCTGTATATGATTCCTTGAGTGTGCTCAACAGGCGTTGGGCTTCGATAGTCTTTCAGGGAAGAGAGTATGAGTGTTACTGGCAATGGGTCTGTGCAGATTTC
This sequence comes from uncultured Endozoicomonas sp., assembly GCA_900299555.1. Classification (GTDB taxonomy): domain Bacteria; phylum Pseudomonadota; class Gammaproteobacteria; order Pseudomonadales; family Endozoicomonadaceae; genus Endozoicomonas. Next base: position 34,944 of record OODV01000284.1, on the reverse strand, counting down.
CGGGCGTGATGTGGCATCCTTTTTTTTCAATACCAGAAAAGGATTGAGTAGATTTGTTGGTGCTGTTTACTGGCTCTTTCGCTGGAAAGTGACTGTTCCGGAGAATGATATAGTTAATCGTATCTGGCCAATGCGGGATGCCGTTTTTATCAAGTCTTACCTGAAAAGCAGGAAAATTGCGTTAGTTGACTCAAATCACTTTAGTGCCGTGCCAAAGCAACAGTACTTGAATAGTTGTGGTGCACAATGTTTGCGGCAAAGTGCTTATGAGCTTGGAAAGAAAAGCCTTCCAGAAAACATGTTTTATAATTTTGATGGGCAGTCCATTGAAGATGACAGTGCTGAAGCAGCGATTTATGGTGTCGCTGGGAGACTTGTTGATGAAAGAGGCAGTTTGAAGACTAGGCTGGATGATGGAGGTGGCTCAGACGCTATTGGTATCAATAATGCGGCTGTGATCCTTGGGTTGGATAGTCGTCTATATTGTTCTTCAATAATGACTGACTGGTACTTGCGGCACAGTGATCCCTCACGCTGGAAAGAGATTAAAAGCCGCTGTTCGGTGCATCGCTCCTCACCGCCAAAGCTTTGCAATAATGAGCGGCTGATTGTTCTTGTTTCTAATGATTCTTTGGGAAGTTTCATTTTCAATAGTCAGGGTGTCAAACGTCATCATTATATTATGCAGAGGCCTGATGGTAGTTGCTATGACCCTTATGACGGGAAAAAATACATTTCTATTGAAGCTTATTCTGCAAGGACTGAAATGAAACCAAATGGTATTTATATACTAGTTAGTGATAGGCAGTCTTATGCAAAAGCACCCTGTCCTAAGCCCAGTGTCAGCCGTGTTTCAGTAGGGGCTGGTGTTTTTTCTGGTGGGTAACTGATAATACAGGCCATTTATTCGTCTCTTGTTTTAGAGCGGTTTTTCCTTGTTCTACCTTTTCAAATACCTTGAAAGGTCTTCCTGATACCAATAAATATGGTATCAGTTCTGTTTTGCCGTCTTGAAATAATCAAAAAGTGTTAGGATACGGCCTGAGAAATTACACCGGTCCTTTTCTGTCATGTCTGACTCTCTTCTTTATATTGTTTCTACACCGATTGGTAATCTGGGTGATATGGCCCCCAGAGCTATAGAGGTGCTTCGTCAGGTTGATGTTATTGCGGCTGAGGATACCCGGCACAGCAAACGATTGATTAATCACTTTGGTATTGATACCCCTCTGATTCCCTGTCACGACCATAATGAACGTCACCAGGCAGAGATGATTGTCCGTCGTATGCAGGCAGGGGAAACGATAGCGCTGATCAGTGATGCCGGCACTCCGTTGATTTCTGACCCTGGTTTTTATCTGGTCAGGTCAGTGAGAGAGGCTGGTTTTCGGGTGGTTCCAGTGCCTGGAGCCTGTGCATTTATTGCCGCGCTGTCGGTCAGTGGTTTGCCGACCGACAGATTCTATTTCGAAGGTTTCCTGCCAGCTAAAGGAGCGGGTCGTCGCAAGCGGATAGAGTCATTGGCTGCTTTTTCTAACACCTGGGGTGTTTATGAATCTCCACACCGTATCATGGAGCTGCTTGATGATCTGGTAACTGTGCTTGGTAGTGAAAGATATATTGCCCTGGCCCGGGAGATTACCAAAACGTTTGAGACTATTCTGGCGGGCACTGTTTCTGAGGTTCAAGCGATTTTGGAGTCGGATTCTAATCAGCAGCGAGGAGAGTTTGTTGTGCTGGTTGAGGGTTATAAAGAGAAGAAAGACTCTGAGATAGGCCGTGACATTGAAAAGATGTTGCAGCGTTTAATGATCGATTTGCCTATTAAGAAGGCTGCTGCGGTTGTTGCGGATTTGACCGGGTTACGCAAAAAAGACCTTTATGAACTTGGTTTGAGTATAAAGGCCGGAGAATAAAATCCGGCAAAAAAATATTTAGATACAGTTGATTAACTGAAGCTCGACAAGTAATATTCTCCGCCGCGAGCTGGCCGGGCAGTCGCTGTTCATTCTGGTTGTTTAATCAGAGTGGAGGGAGGAAAGTCCGGGCTCCAGAGGGTAGGGCGCCAGGTAACGCCTGGGGGGCGAAAGCCTACGGAAAGTGCAGCAGAGAGTAGACCGCCTAAGTCAGTATTCTTTTTTGACGCTTGTTGGAAAAGAAGCAGACCGGTAAGGGTGAAAGGGTGCGGTAAGAGCGCACCGCATGGCTGGTAACAGTCCATGGCACGGTAAACCCCGCCTGGAGCAAGACCAAATAGGAATCCTATAGGTGTGTCCCGCACTGGATTCGGGTAGGTTGCTTGAGGTGTCTGGTGACAGGCATCCCAGATGAATGACTGCTCAGGCCTGCTTTGGCAGGCTGGACAGAACCCGGCTTACAGGCTGGCTCGCGTCTTTTTTCTTTTAAATCTGCTTTCGAGTAGTGCGCTGGTTTCCGGTTTTCTGATTTTCCGATCATCCGCCAGTGATCAGGTGCGCTTTTCTTTGTGCCATGGGTCATTGCTTTCCAGTTTAAACTTTTCAGATTTATTCCTTGCTAGGTTCCTTTTCGATATCGCCAGTTAATCCCAAAACGCTTATTTCCTAATTACAGTGGTGATTTAGCTTTATTTGTGCTGCTCCTGTTTTGAATGCAGTCAGTATATTTGGGGTTTATTGCTGCTGAACTTATAAACGGTACGTTCATTCCATTTTCTTGCCTCGGGTAGGTGAGGTAGATCCCCCGCTTGACGTGGGTTTTCCAGATTCCTATAGTGTGCTTTAGTGGTGCAAAGTGGACTAATGTGGGGCAGGATGGGTTGGGCTGGATGGAGTCAGCTTTCAAAAGGGTTGTATAAGTGACGGGTGCCGTAAGGTTTCCTGATGCAGGAACCAAGGAGAAGGCGACGTGTTTCGCGGTGTAAATGCCATTAATCTTGATGCCAAAGGGCGTCTTGCTATACCTACCCGTTACAGGCAGGTATTGCGGGATCGCTGTGATGGTGCTTTGGTGGCAACGATAGATACCGATGAGCCCTGTCTGCTGATCTATCCGTTGGATGAGTGGGAGCTTATTCAGCAGAAGATTGAAGCACTCGCCAGCTTTCATCCAATGACCCGCCGGATTCAGAGGCTTTTAATTGGCCATGCCACCGATGTTGATTTGGATGGTAATGGGCGAATTCTTATCCCTCCTCTGTTGCGTGATTACGCAGGTCTTGAAAAACGAAGTATTTTGCTGGGGCAGGGGAAGAAGTTCGAGCTTTGGGATGAACATTGCTGGAACGAACGCCGTGACCAATACCTGAAAGAAGCCAGTGAATCGGAAGAGATACCGGTAGAGCTGCAGTCGCTTTCTTTGTAACGCTCTCTTTATGAAGGGCCGCAATCGTCAGTTTTTGTGAAAAGTATATGAAATCGTTAGATCGTATTGAAAGCAGTGGCGAGGCCCGGGAAGAAGAGGTGGCTGACCCTATGCATAAAACCCATGCTCATAAGACTGTGTTGCTTTATGAGGCTGTTGAAGCATTGCTGACTGATCCTTCTGGTGTTTATGTCGATGGTACTTTTGGTAGAGGCGGGCACAGCCGATTGATTTTGAGTTCCCTGACAGAACAGGGGCGGCTGATCGGAATTGATAAGGACCCTGCTGCTATTGCGACAGGGTATGAACTGGGGCAGCAGGACTCCCGGTTTTCGATTCATCATGGTTCATTTACCGATGTTGATTCAGTGAATGGCGAGCAGCAGGTAGATGGTATTTTACTGGATCTCGGGGTTTCTTCTCCTCAGCTGGATGATCCTGAAAGAGGCTTTAGCTTCATGCAGGAAGGCCCACTGGATATGCGCATGAATCATCAGGAAGGTGAAAGTGCTGCCCAATGGCTGGCAAGGGCTGAAGAGCAGGAAATCAGCCGGGTTATCTGGGAGTACGGTGAAGACCGGTTTTCTCGCAGAATGGCAAGAGCTATTGTCAGGGAGAGAGAAGTTGAGCCGATTCTGACCACTAAGCGTCTGGCAGGCATAATTGCTGTTGCCTGCCCAACCAAAGAAAAAGGTAAGCACCCTGCTACCCGTGCGTTTCAGGCAATAAGAATTCATGTTAATCGTGAACTTGAAGATCTGGTGCTCTGCCTTGATCGCGCATTGGAGAAGCTTAAGCCAGGTGGGCGATTGGTGGTGATCAGCTTTCACTCTCTGGAAGACCGGATTGTTAAACGCTTTATTCGTAAGCACCAGAAAGGCGATGAACACCCCAGTTGGCTGCCTGTTAGAGAGGACCAGTTGAATCGTCGTCTTAAGAGTCTGGGTAAAGCCATAAAACCTTCGAAGCAGGAAGTGGCTGAAAATGTCCGATCCAGAAGTGCTGTAATGCGTGTGGCAGAAAAACTGGTCTGATGGTGGCGTTGTTTATGGATAGTCGCCTGCTCAGGATGAAAGTTATCCATTCTTATGGGTTAACTCTCGTGCTGCTGGTTTTGGTGGTGTTGTCTGGTTTATCCGTCGGATATGTATCCTACGAGAATCGACGCCTCCATAACCGGATTCAACAGGAACTTGAAAACAGAAACAGCGCTCAGGTTGAGTGGGGCAAACTTCTTCTGGAGCACAGTACGCTGACATCACCGGGAAGGATTGAAAAGGTTGCCAGGGAGAAGCTGGGCATGGAAGTGCCAAAAACTGATCAGATAGAAATGGTTCTGCCATGAGTCAGGGGCGGAAAGTATCTCAGAAAAATCGGTCTGCTTCAGAGAAGAAGGCAGGCTGGCTGCGCGGTTATGTCGAAACTTTAAAGAAAAAGTGGCGCCTGAAAGTAGTGCAGGGTGTTTTGTTGGTTGCCGGATTGGCAATTGGTTATCGTATTGTTGATTTACAACTATTGAATCGACATTTTTTACAAAATGAAGGTGATAAACGTTCTGTCCGTTATGAGTCGGTAGCCGCCCATCGAGGGGTTATTTTTGATCGTAATGGTGACCCTCTGGCTGTCAGTACGCCTGTCGTTACTATATGGGCAGATCCGGAAGAACTTTACGGTGCCAGTGAGCACTGGCAGACATTGGCTCGAGAGCTTGGTGTTTCTCTAAAATGGCTGTCCGACCGAGTTGATGTAGCAAAAAAGCGGGACTTTATTTACCTCAAGCGACAGCTGACACCCGAACAGGGTGCAAAGGTGATGGCGTTGAAGGTGCCAGGGGTGCAATCGATCAATGAGCATCGGCGTTACTATCCTGCGGCTGAAGTTGCTGCTCATTTGGTTGGCTTTACCAATATTGATGAGTCCGGGCAGGAGGGGCTTGAGTTAGCCTACGATAATTGGCTGTCCGGAGAGCCAGGTAAGCGAAGAGTATTAAAGGATCGAAAAGGCCAGCTTGCGCGTCAGGCAGAACTGATGAAAAGCGCCAGCCCCGGCAAAGAGTTAATGCTCAGTATTGATCTGAGGCTGCAATATATGGCCTACCGCGAGTTGAAAAAAGCGGTTGAGCTCTATAAAGCCAAGGCAGGTTCTTTGGTCATGCTAGATGTCAGGACTGGTGAAGTACTGGCGATGGTTAATCAGCCGGCATACAACCCCAACAACCGTGCCGACATGCAGGCGCATAAAATGCGCAATCGGGTGGTTACCGATATGGTTGAGCCTGGGTCAACGCTGAAGCCGTTTACCGTTGCAGCCGCTTTGGAGTCTGGCCAGTTTTACAAGAATTCGGTAATTAATACGACGCCTGGATATATGCACCTTGGCAGGGATCAGGTAAAGGATCCCAGGAATTATGGTGCTATTGATGTGACCACAGTACTGAGAAAATCCAGTAATGTCGGGGTTTCAAAAATGGCACTGGCTATTGGTCCGGACAAAGTGCTTGATCTGCTGCAGAGAGTTGGGTTGGGTCAAAGTTCCGGGACAGGGTTTCCTGGCGAGAATCCTGGCTATTTGCCGTACCGGGATCGCTGGAGTGATATCGAGATAGCTACATTGTCATTTGGCTATGGCTTGACTGTCACTCCTTTGCAGCTGGCCCAGGCCTACATGGTGCTTGGTGCTGGCGGGATTATGCGCCCGGTATCCCTGATCAAGCGTGATGTGATACCCGATGGTGTTCGGGTAATGGATCAGCAGGTTGCTGATGATCTGAGAAAAATGCTTCGCGAGGTCGTTCATGGTGGCACCGGTGGTCGAGCCATGATCGATGCGTTTGAAGTTGGAGGGAAAACCGGAACGGCCAGAAAGGTTGGGCCTAACGGTTATATCAAAGATCGCTATATAGGCATGTTTGCCGGTTTGGCGCCTATTGATAATCCACGGCTCGCAATGGTTGTGATTATTGATGACCCCTCTGGAAAAACCTATTACGGAGGCCTGACTGCTGCACCGGTATTTTCCAAAGTAGCGGCTGGAGCACTTCGCCTGTTGGGTGTTGAGCCGGCAGATTCAGTAGCTGCAAGCTCTAGTCATCGCATGGCATTTATTCCCTATGCACTGCGGTTGGAAGAAATAACAGAAGATGCGAGTGTCTCTTCTGTCTCTACGTTTAAAGAAGGTTGAAGCGAAAAGGCAATGACAGCTGAGAAAGAGAATACTCTGAATGGCGTACTCGCCGGGCTGCAGTTACCTCCTGTGGCGGTAGACAAGGAGTTGAATCATCTGACCCTCGATAGTCGCAAGATTACCGGGGGCGAGTTGTTTATTGCGATTCCTGGTGCCCAATCTGATGGCAGGAAATATATTGCAGATGCTCTGTCAAAAGGCGCTGCAGCAGTACTGGTCGATGACGATGAAGGTTTTGATCCGCTTTCTGTTGCTGGTCATGAGTCTGTTTTTATAGTGCCCGGGTTACGGGAAAAAGTTGGATCTCTTGCTGATCGCTTTTATCGGCACCCTTCTGAACTGCTTACGATCATTGGTGTTACAGGAACCAATGGCAAAACTTCCTGCTGCTGGTTTGTCTCTGAAATTCTTAAGCAGCAGGGGAAGCCGTGCGCTTTGATGGGGACGGTTGGTCGAGGTTTACCTGGCCAGATGGAGGCTTCATTAAATACGACCAGTGATGTTGTTTCTTTGCACCAATACCTTGGTCATCTGGTTGATGAAGGCGTTCCGGCGCTGGCCATGGAAGTCTCATCCCATGGACTCGACCAGGGACGGGTGTCCGGGGTTTCTTTTGACGTTGCTCTTTTTACCCATATCAGTCGTGACCATCTGGACTACCACGGCTCTCTGGAAGAGTACGCCATAGCTAAAGCCAAGCTATTCTCACACTGCAGTTACCGCTATGCCGTTATTGGCAAAGATGATGCTTTCTCAGAGCTGATGCTTTCATCCTGTCCTGAGGGGAGCAATATAGTAACCTGGTCACTGGAGGATGCCTCTGCAGATGTCTATCTGAGTAATATTCAAACGCTTCCCCAGGGGTTCAGGGCAAGCGTTCATTCGCCTTGGGGAAGTGGTGATTTGAACACTGCTCTGTTGGGGCGTTTCAATCTGGAAAATCTTCTGGCAGTTATCGCCGCTCTGGGGGTTCAGGGATACTCGCTCGATAGCCTTTTATCTGCAATTCCCCTGATTTCTACGCCTCCTGGCAGAATGCAGCAGTTTGGTGGAGGCAGCCAGCCTCTTGTTCTGGTGGATTACGCTCATACGCCTGATGCTATTGATAGTGTGCTCTCATCACTGAGAGAGCATTGTTCTGTAATAAAGCGTTCCATAAAAGAGTGCGAACAAGGCGTCAGTAATATTGTCTGTGTATATGGCTGTGGTGGTGACAGGGACCGGGGTAAGCGCCCCTTGATGACGGCTGCTGCACTTAATGGGGCGGATAAAATAGTGCTCACCAGTGATAACCCGAGAACGGAAGATCCTGAGCAGATTTTTACCGATGCCCTGGAAGGTGTTTCTAATCAGGATCGTCAGCGGATGAGTGTTATTGCTGACCGATCGGAAGCAATTCATTCAGCAATCACTGCGGCCAGTGCTGGCGACATTGTTGTGATTGCTGGCAAGGGTCATGAGAATTATCAGGAAATTAATGGTGTTCGACATCACTTTGATGATGCAGAGCAGGTTCAGTCATCCTTACAGTCTCAGTACAGAAACGTTGTCCAAGAAGCGGCTCAAGAAAGGGGGCAGGCATGATTGAACCAATATCTCTTTCCAGGGTTGCCGAAATTGTTCATGGGCAGTTGCGTGATCACTCATTGGATCAGCCATCAGTAACCGGTGTCAGTATTGATACTCGAACTCTCAAATCAGGTGATCTGTTTATTGCCATTAAAGGCCCTCGCTTTGATGGGCATGCCTATTTGAGGCAGGCTCACTCTGCTGGCGCTGTTGCTGCACTGACAGAGCATTTTGTTACTGATGCGCCATTACCTCAGATCGTTGTTGCAAACACAGAAAAGGCATTGGGGCTGCTGGGCGCAGCTAATCGCAATAGCTTTAGTGGCTGCCTGGTGGGTGTGACCGGTTCCTGTGGTAAGACTTCGGTTAAAGAGATGCTGATGGCTATCTTTTCTGAAGCGGGCCCAACACTGGCAACAGAAGGCAATCTGAATAATGCCCTGGGTACTCCGTTAACGTTGTTGAAAATAAACGCTGGTCATCAATTTGCAGTGGTTGAAATGGGAACGAGTGCGCCCGGTGAAATTGAATACATTGCCAGTATGGGGCGTCCGGATATTTCGTTGATCACGAATGCTGCTGAAACCCATCTGGCTGACCTGAAAACTGTTGAAGGAGTGGCTTGGGAAAAAGGTTTTATTCTGGATGCGCTTCCAGCCACTGGTATTGCTGTATTGAATCTGGATGATCGCTTTTACCGTGAGTGGTTTGATCGTGTTCTTAAGGAAACTGATCGGCGGGTCGTCAGCTTCAGTAGCCAAAATACTGAGGCAGACTGTTTTGCCAGTGATATTGAGCCAAACCAGGCAGGCACACGGTTCACGCTCAATATTCGTGGGAATAATAAGCAGTCTGAGTCAGAAAGAGTAGAGCAGGTATCGATCCAGCTTTCATTCTGGGGACGTTATCAGGTAGCGAATGCCTGTTGTGCCGCTGCCGTTGCAGCAGCCAGCGGCCTGTCTCTGGACATTATTGCTTGTGGGTTGGAAAATGCCCGGCCTTATCAGCGGCGTGGTCAGCGTTTTACTCATGCCAGCGGTGCAGTCTTAATTGATGAGACATACAATGCCAACCCGAAAGCAACATTGGCTGCTATTGACCAGCTGGTAGACTGTGGTGGGAAAAAAATCATGGTCTTCGGTGACATGCTGGATCTTGGTGAGATATCGGATGAACGCCATCAGGATATTGGGCACTACGCCAGAGAGCGGGGGATTGATCAGTTATTGAGTTATGGTCCTTCTGCGCGTTTGGCAAGTGAAGCTTTTGGTACAGGGCTGCATTTCGAAGAAAAGAGTGAGCTGATTGCCTGGCTGGATGCGCAACTTCAGAGCAGCCTCGATGAAAAGGTTGCAGTCATGGTCAAAGGATCAAAGGGGATGAAAATGTTGGATATTATCCAGGCTCTGGCAGGGGCTGATTATAAGGGAGATGCCTGATGCTGGTCTGGCTGGCAGATTATTTATCTCAGTATTACCATGGATTTCTGGTTTTTAAATACCTCACGTTGAGAGGTATTTTTGGGGTTTTAACCGCTCTGACCATGAGCCTGTGGTTGGGGCCTCATTTTATCCGGAAGCTGAGCTTCTATCAGATTGGTCAGGCTGTGCGTGATGATGGCCCTCAAAGTCATTTGAGCAAGGCCGGTACGCCCACCATGGGTGGTGCCCTGATTCTTATCTGTATTGCCATCAGTACTCTGCTTTGGGCCGACCTGAATAACCGTTTCGTCTGGGTTGTATTGGCCGTTACCGGCATTTTTGGTGCTGTTGGCTGGGTGGATGATTACCGGAAAGTGGTGGAGAAAAACTCTCGGGGGCTACCTGCTCGCTGGAAGCTTTTCTGGCAATCAGTTGCGGGGCTTGGAGCTGCATTCTTTCTGTTCTTTACAGCCCCCTCGGCCACAGAAACAACTCTGATTATTCCATTCTTCAAGAATGTGACGCTTCAGCTTGGGCCTTTTTTCATAATCCTGGCCTATTTGACCATTGTGGGTTCCAGTAATGCGGTGAATCTGACGGATGGGTTGGATGGTCTGGCCATTTTGCCAACCGTTATGGTGGCTTCAGCGCTGGCTATTTTTGCCTACCTTAGCGGACATGCGACATTTGCCCAGTATTTGTTGATTCCTGCGGTTCCTGGCGCCGGAGAACTTGTGGTGTTTTGTGCTGCCATTGCTGGTGCGGGCCTTGGTTTCCTCTGGTTCAATACCTACCCGGCTCAGGTTTTTATGGGTGATGTGGGTGCCCTGGCCCTTGGTGCTGCACTGGGTGTCATTGCCGTTATTGTTCGTCAGGAAATTGTCCTGATAATCATGGGCGGTGTTTTTGTAATGGAAACGGTTTCTGTGATCTTGCAGGTCGGCTCCTATAAGTTGACCGGTCGTCGTATATTTCGCATGGCGCCGCTGCATCATCATTTTGAGTTGAAAGGATGGCCTGAACCGCGAGTCATCGTGCGTTTTTGGATTATTACTATCGTGCTGGTTTTGATTGGACTGGCGTCTTTGAAAATTCGTTAAGTGCGTACATGGGTAATGGGATTGTGATGAGCAGCGTTGTTGAAAGAGAGCCAATGGGATTGATTGGCTCCAGCTGTAACCGGGTCATTATCGGTCTTGGCAAGACCGGGTTGTCCTGTGCCCGTTATCTTCATAGTCAAGGGTTGCCTTTCAAAGTTATTGACACTAGAGAAAACCCTCCCGGGGAGGAGGAGTACCGTCAGTTATTTCCTGATGCTCCACTTCATACGGGTGGCTTTAATGAGCAGTGGTTAATGGCTGCTGATGAGTTAGTGGTTAGTCCGGGTATTGCCCTTAAGGAACCGTCTATTTCCAGAGCCGTTGAAAATGGGGCTACAGCTATTGGCGACATTGAGCTGTTTTGTCGGGCGGTGAATACTTGCTCGCCGAACAAGCCTGTCGTGGCAATTACCGGTTCCAATGGCAAAAGTACGGTGACGACTCTGGTTGGAGAAATGGTCAGGCAGTCCGGACTTAATCCGGGAGTAGGAGGCAATATTGGAACTCCTGCCCTTGACTTGTTGGACGATGACAGCATTGATGTTTATGTTCTGGAGCTTTCCAGCTTTCAGTTGGAAACCACTCACAGCCTTCGTGCAACGGCAGCGACGGTTTTGAACCTCAGCCCTGATCATATGGATCGTTATCCGACACTGGCTGAATACCATCAAGCTAAGCAACGCATTTACAAAGGGTGTGGAACCGCAGTATTTAACAGGGATGACCCCCTTACCTCGCCTTTATTACCGGTAACTTCTGGAGCAGTGACCTTTACAAAGGGAACTCCGGACCTGGGGCAGATGGGACTTCTTCCGGATGATGAAGGTGTCTGGCTGTGTAAGGGGCTGGAAAAGCAGATGAATACGCGGCAGATGAAACTCAAAGGACATCACAATTATTTGAATGCCCTTGCTGCATTAGCTCTGGGGGAGGCGATAGGCCTTGATTCCAATGCCATGTTTGAAGCACTGGTGTCATTTCCCGGATTGAAACATCGTTGCCAATGGTTGGGCGAGCATGAGGGTGTTACCTGGTTTAATGACTCTAAAGCCACTAATGTCGGAGCCTCCGTTGCAGCGATTGATGGTCTTGGTGAAGGGCTTGAGGGTCGCATTATTTTGATTGCCGGTGGCGATGGAAAGGGTGCTGATTTTACCGAATTAAAGCCGGCAGTAGACCGATATGTCAGTCATCTTGTTTTGATTGGAAGAGATGGGCCGGCTATCGAACAGGTGGTTAAAGGAAGTGTCACGATTCATAACGCGAGCAGTCTGGAAGAGGCAGTAAGTATTTCTGCTGGGTTGGCTGAAGAAGGAGATGCTGTGTTGCTGGCACCTGCCTGTGCCAGCTTTGATATGTTCAACAGCTTTGAGCATCGGGGCGACCGATTTGCTGAGCTGGTCAATGGTTTGATTTTATGCTGAAACGGGTCCGCCAACGCTTTCTTCGTGAGAAAGAAGCCTCAGAACAGGATGTATCGATGTCCATGCGCATTGATATGGTTCTGTTGGGTGCTGTGCTGGCTCTGCTTGCTATTGGTTTGGTCATGGTAGGCTCGGCATCCATGGATGTTTCCAGTGCCACCTTTGGTGATCCGTTGAGAGTTGTCCTTAAACAGTTTCTGTTTATGGGGGTTGGACTGTTTGCTATGGGACTGATGATGCTTTTGCCCATCAGTCGGATGCAACAGATGAGTTGGGTGGGGCTTTTAATCGCTTTTTTCCTGCTGGTGGTTGTACTGATTGTCGGTCGGGAAATCAATGGCAGTGTCCGCTGGATTCCACTCGGCTTCTTCAATCTTCAGGCTTCGGAAGTTGCCAAACTTTGTGTGGTTATCTATCTGGCGGGTTATCTGGTGCGTCACCTGGAAGAGGTGCGTACCCAGTGGAGCGGCTTTATCAAACCAATACTCGTTATGGCCGGATTAGCCTTGCTTCTGCTTGCGGAGCCTGACTTGGGGGCGCTGGTTGTTCTGACGGTTGCTGTAATGGGTATGATCTTTATGGCTGGCGCCCGGTTTCATCAGTTTCTCGTTATGATTGCCGGGGTTATTATTCTGATTGGTCTGATGATTTGGATGGAACCTTATCGGATGGCCCGTATTACATCGTATATGGATCCCTGGGCTCATGCTTTTGGCAGCGGTTATCAATTGACGCAGGCATTAATTGCCTTTGGTCGTGGAGCCTGGCTGGGCGAAGGGCTGGGAAATAGTATTCAGAAACTTTTTTACCTACCTGAGGCACATACGGATTTCGTTTTTGCTGTTTTAGCGGAAGAATTCGGTGTTGTAGGTTCGTTATTATTGCTTGCTTTATTTTTGTTTGTTGCCTGGCGCTCACTTCAGCTGGGTTCGAGATCTGAAGATAAAGGGTTGTTGTTCCATGGATTTGTTGCCTATGGAATAGCCCTGTTGTTTGCCAGCCAGGCTTTGATCAATATTGGCGTGAATACTGGCTTGCTCCCCACTAAGGGTTTGGCCTTACCGCTAATTAGCTATGGAGGCAGTAGTCTGATTGTGAACTGCCTGGCATTTGGTATTTTGTTGCGCATTGATTTTGAGCGGCGACAGGCCAGGGCGGTTGAGGTTAAGCCTGTAGCAGGCCGAAAGGCTACTGAGAAAACATTGGAAAGAAAATCGAGCGGAACTGCTGGAGGAAGTATTCATGGCTGAGCAGGCACCTCTGGTGGTTATTATGGCAGGCGGCACCGGTGGACATATCTTCCCCGGTCTGGCTACTGCAGATGGTTTGATAAAGCAGGGGTACCGTGTGCATTGGCTGGGTACTCCCGGAAGCATGGAGGCTGACCTGGTTCCGAGACACGGGATTGATATTAGTTTTATCCCGGTGACAGGACTGCGAGGAAAAGGATTGAGCTTTTTATTGAAAGCCCCCTGGCGCCTGATGGTTTCACTGATTAAAGCGATTCGGGTATTGAGAACTCATAAACCCGTATGTGTTGTTGGTATGGGGGGGTATGTGACAGGGCCGGGTGGAGTTGCGGCCAGGTTGTTAGGTATTCCTCTGGTGGTTCATGAGCAGAATGCTGTTGCTGGGTTGACGAATAAACTGTTGGCAAGAATTGCCTCTCGTGTGCTTGAGGCATTTCCGGGAACGTTTGCCAGAGTCTCTTCGAGGGTGGCCAGAAAAGTGCTGTTGACCGGGAATCCGGTGCGGTCAGATATAGTGACGGTTCCTGCCTGTAAACCTCGCTCACCTTTGCGCTTGCTGGTGGTTGGTGGTAGCCGCGGTGCCCTGGCTATTAATGAACGGGTTCCACAGGTTCTGAAAAAATGTGATGGCCGGGTAGAGGTCTGGCATCAAACGGGTAAGGCGAATTTTGAACAGTGCCAAACCGGTTATCAGCAGCTGGGTGTTTCTGGTCGGGTAGAGCCTTTTATTGATGACATGGCTCAGGCTTATGAGTGGGCCGATCTGGTACTCTGCCGGTCTGGCGCATTAACCATCGCTGAGTTGGCCGCGGCAGGAAAAGCCGGAATTCTGATACCATTTCCCCATGCGGTTGATGATCATCAGACAGTTAATGGGCATTATCTGGTGGACAGAGGTGCTGCCCTGATGGTCCAGCAAAAAGATTTGGATGTAGACGGTTTGACAAAAATGATTCTGGAGCTGGCGGATAATCCGGACCAGCTTGAAGTAATGGCCTCATCGGCAAAAGCCGCCAGTCTGCCACAGGCAACAGGTGATGTGGTTCGACACTGCCTTGAAGCGGCTGGTCAGGAGGTCTCCTATGCCTAATTTAAAGAGTCGTATTCCTGTTGTGGCAGTACCGGAGATGAGACGAATCCGCAAAATTCATTTTGTGGGTATTGGCGGTTCTGGAATGTGTGGTATCGCTGAGGTGCTTCTGAACCAGGGGTATGAAATCTCTGGTTCAGATATTCGTGCATCGGCAGTAACCGAGCGCCTGGAGCAGTTGGGTGTTGAGGTTTTTATTGGGCATCAGGCTGAGAATGTAACCAGTGCGGATGTGGTTGTTACCTCGACGGCTGTTGCAGGGAGTAACCCTGAAGTCGTTGAAGCCGAAAGTCGTCGTTTGCCTATCGTACCTCGTGCCCAGATGCTGGCGGAATTGATGCGTTATCGACATGGTATTGCGGTGGCAGGAACGCATGGTAAAACCACCACGACCAGCCTGCTCGCGTCAGTACTGGGATTCAGTGGTATGGATCCAACCTTTGTTATTGGTGGAAGACTCAATTCAGCGGGTACCAATGCGAAGTTGGGCGGAAGCCGTTATCTGGTCGCTGAGGCGGATGAGTCGGATGCATCTTTTCTTCACTTGCAACCGATGGTCTCAATTGTCACCAACATCGATGCCGACCATATGTCCACCTACGATGGTGACTTTGGCAAGCTGAAAAAGACGTTTATCGACTTTTTACATAATCTGCCTTTTTATGGTGTCGCTATTGTCTGTATCGACTGCCCTGTGGTTCGGGAATTGTTACCGGAAATTAAGCGACAGGTGATCACCTATGGCTTCAGTGAAGATGCAGATTACCAGGCTGTGAATGTTCGCCAGCAGGGCATGAAAACTACATTTGACCTGGTTCGTCGAGCCACGACGGATGCTGAAGAAGCCCCTGTTGCTATTGAGCTTGCGATACCTGGCCGCCACAATGTGTTGAATGCGCTTGCAACATTTGCCGCTGCCTCGGATGAGGGGGTGCCGGATCAGGTTATTGCAGAAGGCTTGAGCCTGTTTGACGGTGTTGGCCGTCGCTTTCAGGTGTTGGGGGACTTTAATACCGGTGCTGGTGAAGTGATGCTGGTGGATGACTATGGTCACCATCCCACTGAAGTGGATGCAACGATTAAAGCGGTTCGTGACGGATGGGGTGATAAACGACTGGTTATGATTTATCAGCCGCATCGATTTTCGCGAACCCGTGACCTGTACGAAGACTTTGTTAATGTTCTCTCCAGGGTTGATGTTCTTCTGTTGATGGAAGTGTACCCTGCTGGGGAAGAGCCAATTGCAGGCGCTGACAGCCGATCCCTGTGCTGGAGTATTCGTCAACGTGGACTGGTTGACCCGATTTTTATTGCCCGGCCTGACGAAGTGGAATCGGTATTGGCGGATGTGCTGCAGGATGGTGACCTGCTTCTGGCTCAGGGGGCTGGGGATATTGGTGCTCTGGCACTCAGGCTTGCTCAGAGTGAGCTGGGGTTGCCTGCTGAACGGTAAGGGCGCTGAAAGCGTAGCTACGAATTGATTAGAAAAGGGATACAGTGCATGAAGTACGACCGGAGTTGTGATCATTTTGATCCAAAGGCTTTTGGAAAGGTCGCTGTACTTTTTGGTGGTAACTCCGCAGAAAGGGAAGTGAGTTTGACCAGTGGCGAGCGGATTTATGCTTCGCTGACCCGGCAGGGTGTAAAGTGCCAGTTAATTGATACCTGCGAAAATACAGTTGAACAGCTGCAGGCATATGGTCCTGATTATGCCTTTATTGCATTGCATGGTCGGGGTGGTGAGGATGGCACCATGCAGGGGCTGCTGGAAACCATGGGGATCCCATACTCTGGTAGTGGTGTAATGGCATCGGCACTGGCGATGGATAAGTACCGTTGCAAACTGCTGTGGCAATCCATTGGCCTGCCGACTCCTGAGTTTGCTCTGGTTATGGGGTCGGATAACCTTGGGCATGCGGAGTCTTTACTGCCGGCTTTTGTGAAGCCGAGTATGGAAGGTTCCAGTGTTGGTGTGGCAAGAGTAGATCGAAGAGAAGATCTGGAGGCTGCTTGTCAACGTGCAGGTGATCACAAAGGCCCGGTACTGGTGGAGTCGTTTATCGACGGCCCTGAGTTTACGGTGGGTATCCTTAATGATCAGGCACTGCCGGTCATCAGGATTGAGGCAGAGGGTGAGTTTTATGATTACGAAGCCAAGTATCTGTCTGATAATACCCGCTACTCAATTCCCTGTGGGCTGACTTCTATTAAGGAACAGGAGCTTCAGGCTGTCGCTCTGACGGCATTTGAAGCTCTGGGATGTTCTGGCTGGGGGCGTGTTGATTTTATGCAGGATCAACAAGGGCGGTTTTGGTTGCTGGAAGTCAATACAATTCCGGGAATGACAGATCACAGTCTGATGCCTATGGCTGCTGCTGATGCAGGGTTATCTTTCGATGAACTGGTCATTGAGATATTGAAAGCTGCGAATGTCAGATAGAGCAGGATTTTCCGTTTCTGCCAGTCGTCCCGGGGAAGTGCGTGGTGCTTCTCGAAGGGAGGGGCGACTGGAGGATGGAAGAAAAGGAAGAAGGCAGCTGCCGTGGAAAAGAGTACTGCAAATTCTGTTTTCTCTTTTTCTGCTGGCGGGATTGGTAGTTTCAGCGCCCTGGCTGATGAACTGGTTGAATCAGCCGATAGCACGGGTGGAAGTGCATTCTGCTTTTGAGCATTTGTCCAGAGAAGACGTTGAGAAAGAATTGCAGCCGCTTTTGCAGGTGCGTTTTTTTTCTCTGGACCTGAAACAGATGCAAGCGGCACTTCTGGGAATGCCGTGGGTAAAAGAGGCCTCTGTTCGGCGGCACTGGCCCGATAGTGTTCAGTTGAGTCTTGAGGAGCAGCAGCCGGTAGCCAGATGGGGGCGTGCTCACCTTATCAGTAATGAAGGTGAGGTGTTTGCTCCGAAGGATATTACTGACTTTTCCGGGATGCCGGTTCTTGCAGGTTCAGAAGAGTCAGCGGCTGAGGTTATGCAGCAATACCTGGCCATTAGCCAGTTGCTAAGACCCATGGGGCTTAGACTTAAAACGCTCAAACGAAGTGAAAGTGGCTCATGGCGCTTTACCGTCGGGCATGTTGAGGTCAATATTGGCCGAGACCGAAGAATGGAAAGATTGCAGCGTTTTGTCCGGCTTTACCATGCAAAGCTGGAGCTTCGTTGGCAGCAGGTAGAGCGGGTGGATTTACGGTATTTGAATGGTGCTTCGGTTGCCTGGGGTCAGAGCAGTCAGGCAGGCTCAGATTCATGATGGATAGAGAAGTTTGGGAAGATTGATGCCATGACAGCGGCAGATAATGGAAGATTGATCGTTGGGTTGGACATAGGCACTTCAAAAGTGGTGGCTATTGTTGGAGAGCTCAACGCTGAGGGTGACATTGAGGTCATCGGGATTGGCTCGCATATTTCACGTGGGCTCAAACGTGGCGTCGTCGTAAATATAGATTCTACCGTCCATGCCATTAAGCGAGCTGTCGAAGAGGCTGAGCTTATGGCTGGCTGTCAAATTCATTCAGTTTACGCAGGCATTGCTGGCAATCATATTAAGAGCCTTAACTCCCATGGCATCGTTGCAATACGTGAGCGGGAAGTGAATGGTGCAGATATTGATCGTGTGATTGATGCTGCCCAAGCAGTTGCTATTCCCGCTGACCAACGCATTCTCCATATCCTTCCACAGGAATATGCCATTGATAACCAGGAGGGGATTAAAGAGCCTTATGGAATGTCTGGCGTCAGGCTTGAGGCTAAAGTCCATTTGGTGACTTGTGCCGTGAATGCTGCACAGAATATTGAAAACTGTATCCGCCGCTGCGGTCTTGAGGTGGACGACATTATTCTTGAGCAGCTGGCCTCCAGTTATTCAGTGCTCTCGGAAGATGAGAAGGAATTGGGCGTTTGCATGGTTGATATTGGTGGTGGCACTACAGATATCGCCATTTTTACCGATGGGGCTATTCGTCATACGGCAGTAATCCCCATTGCAGGTGATCAGGTGACGAATGATATCGCAATGGCACTACGAACGCCTACGCAAAACGCTGAAGACATAAAGATCAAGTACGCCTGTGCTCTGGCGCAGCTGGCGGGTGCCGATGAAACCATTAAGGTTCCCAGTGTGGGAGATCGGGCGCCCAGAGAACTATCCAGACAGGCTCTGGCAGAGGTTGTCGAACCTCGTTATGACGAACTGTTTACGTTGATAAATGCTGAAATCAGGCGCAGTGGTTTTGATGATCTTATCCCGGCAGGTATTGTACTGACGGGGGGGACCTCGAAAATTGAGGGTGCGATAGAGCTGGCGGAGGAAATTTTCCATATGCCTGTTCGCCTCGGGGTACCCCAGGCTGTAAAAGGACTCAGTGATGTGGTCAATAACCCCATTTATTCGACAGGGGTTGGCCTGCTTCATTACGGTCAGAAGATGCAGAAAGACGGGTTGAAAAAAACGGTTACCAGTAAGTCTCAGGATACCGGGCTGATTGACAGGATGAAGAGTTGGTTTCAGAACTTTTGATGCTTTTGTTGATGCATTAGTTGACGAGAGTGGCAGGAAAAATTCAGTAACGGTATTGGTAAGAATTTGTTAGATTGAGGGTGATAAAAAGGAGATGGCCATGTTTGAACTGGTGGATAACGTACCGCAGGAAGCGGTCATCAAAGTCATCGGCGTCGGTGGCGGCGGTGGCAATGCAGTTTGCCATATGCTGAAAAGTCAGCTGGAAGGTGTTGAGTTTGTTTGTGCCAATACCGATGCCCAGGCACTGAAAAAACAGCATGTGCAGGCCCATACACACCTGCAGTTGGGAGCTTCTATTACACGAGGGCTGGGCGCGGGTGCCAATCCGAATGTTGGCCGTGAGGCCGCTATGGAGGATCGTGAGCGTATTGCTGAGTTGCTCAAGGGTGCAGATATGGTCTTCATTGCTGCTGGCATGGGTGGTGGGACCGGAACCGGTGCTGCTCCTGTTGTTGCTCAAGTGGCTCGAGAGCTGGGAGCCTTGACAGTTGCGGTGGTAACCAAGCCTTTTGGTTTTGAAGGCAAGCGCAGAATGTCGATTGCTGAAGAAGGCCTGAAAGAGCTTCAGGAGCACGTGGACTCTCTGATCACCATCCCCAATGAGAAGTTGTTGCCGGTACTGGGTAGTGATGTCAGCCTGTTAAATGCTTTTGGTGCCGCCAATGATGTCCTGCTTGGTGCGGTTCAGGGTATTTCTGAATTGATTACCCGTGATGGTCTCATTAATGTTGACTTTGCAGACGTTCGTACAGTGATGTCGGAAATGGGCATGGCGATGATGGGCACAGGTGTTGCCACCGGTAGTGGCCGTGCTGCAGAAGCCGCTGAGAAAGCTATTCGAAGCCCGCTATTGGAAGATGTGGATCTTCAGGGGGCGAAAGGTGTACTGGTTAATATCACTGCAGGCCTCGACTTTACTGTTGGGGAATACAATCAGGTAGGCGACGTAGTTAGTCAGTTTGCTTCCAATGATGCTACTGTTGTTATTGGTACTGTTATTGATCCGGAGTTGACCGATGAGCTCAGAGTTACGGTTGTGGCTACCGGTATTGGTGCAGGTAGTGCCCCTAAAGAGCACTTAAAAGTTGTTGAGAAGTCGCCACCAAAAAATAAAGATGGCACTCCCAATTATGAAGGGTTGGAGATTTCACCGGTTTTGCGTAATCCTCGCCGAAATGAAGATGAAGTAGAACCCAGGTCAGAACCAAGAAGGTCGGCAGCGTCAGGTGATAATGTGGATTATCTTGATATTCCAGCATTCCTGAGGCGTCAGGCTGATTAATCAGGGCGTAGAAATGCGAACTTGTCTCAATTGTTACTTTTGTTACAATATGACGTTGCATCCAAATAATAGGGACCTTACAGGTCGCGGAACAGCGTTATCATGATCAGACAGCGTACACTGAAAAATATTATTCGTGCTACAGGTGTGGGCCTTCACTCCGGTGAAAAGGTTTACCTCACTCTCAAGCCTGCACCTGTAGATACCGGCATCATTTTCTGTCGAACAGACCTTGATCCAGTGGTAGAAATTCCAGCGCATGCCCTGAATGTTGGGCAAACGACGCTTTGTACTTCTTTGCATAAAGATGGGACGCGTATTGACACCGTTGAGCACTTGCTCTCTGCTTTGGCTGGACTGGGTATTGATAATGCCTACGTTGAAGTCAGTGCTCATGAAGTTCCGATTATGGATGGCAGTGCTGGTCCATTTGTATTCCTGTTGCAATCTGCAGGGATTCAGGAACAGAATGCGCCTAAGAAATTTATCCGCATCAAAGAAGATGTGACGGTTACTGATGGCGACAAAACTGCAACCTTCAAACCGTACAACGGGTTTAAAGTAAGTTTTACCATTGACTTTGATCACCCTGTTTTCAAAAGTCGCTCTCAAACAGCATCAATCGACTTCTCCAGCACTTCATTTGTGAAGGAAGTCAGCCGGGCACGTACTTTTGGTTTTATGAGTGATGTAGAGTATCTCCGCTCTCAGAATCTTGCTCTTGGTGGCAGTGTTGACAATGTAGTTGTTGTTGATGATTACAGAATTCTCAATGAAGACGGCCTTCGTTATCATGATGAATTTGTTAAGCATAAAATGCTGGATGCAATTGGTGACCTCTACTTACTGGGGCACAGCCTGATTGGTCAGTTTATCGGCCATAAATCCGGACATGAGCTTAACAATAAGCTGGTTAGAACCTTGTTGGCTAATGAGAAACTGTGGGAGATTGTAACTTTCGAAAATGCGGAGGTATCTCCAATTTCCTATCAGAAGCCTGTTGCAGTTCCTGCTTGACGGCTGCTGTTGAGTAAACGCTGATCTGAGACGTGTTTTTTACGAGGCGAGGTGTTTTTTTAGCCTTGAAATAGGCCACTTTATAGTGGCTTTTTTTATGGGTAGAAGAAAGTGGGGGGTACCTTGACTTTTGCATTTTCAGCAGTGTTCGCAGCCTTGTCTTTTGGTGCTGTTTTTTTGACGCTATGCTGGATAGATTTATTGGTATTCAATAATATTTTTTTATAACGATAAAATGAGTATCAGGAGTTTTCTCTTTATCGCAAGCAGAATGTAGATGAGAATTATTTCTTACAAGGTACAATCCGCTCTTGGCTTCGTTGTTATGAAGGTACCTAAAATATAATAATGGAGATGTGCTATTGGTATGGCATTAAGGGCTGCTAATGAAAATCATTGTTGTTAATCAGGATCACTCCCGAACTCGAACCTACTCTGGCAGTGGCAAGGGAGTGGGGTTTCTGGTGTGCTGTGCCTTCTTGTTATCCATGGCCATAGGTGCCGGTGTTACCTATGGCTGGCTTACCAGTAACCAGGAGCAGATGCTGACAAGGGAAGGGCTGAAGAACTGGAAACAGGCGTTAGATGCCCAGCAGCAGGATCTCGGGCTTGTCCGTCAGCAGACACAGTACCAGCTTGATGCCTTGATGCTCAGACTCTCTGAGCTTCAGGGGCGTATGACCCGGCTTGATGCGCTTGGAGAGCGTATCACTACCAAAGCAAAGCTTGACGATGGAGAGTTTGATTTCAGTGAAGTTCCTGCACTGGGTGGTCCCCAGGAGCTGTCTGAAACTGACCATGCATACAGTAAAGTAACGTTACTGGATGCCATTGATCAATTAGCAGACCAGATTAATAATCGTGAGCAGCAGCTGGACCTGCTGGATAACCTCATCTCTAACAGAGCACTTCATGATGATGCTTTTCTCGCAGGTCTGCCTGTCAGAAAAGGCTGGTTATCTTCACGCTATGGGCGTCGTACAGATCCGTTTAGTGGTAAAGCAGCCTGGCATAATGGTGTTGATTTTGCGGGTAAACGTGGCTCGGATATTATTTCTGTAGCTGCGGGTGTTGTTGTCTGGTCGGGTAACCGTTCAGGCTTTGGGCTTCTGGTTGAGGTAAACCATGGAAATGGCTACCTGACGCGTTATGCCCATAATGATGAAAGCATCGTTAAGGTTGGTGATATTGTTTCCAGAGGGCAGGCCATTGCAAAGATGGGGAGTTCAGGGCGTTCAACTGGGCCTCATGTTCATTTTGAGGTGTTGAAAAATGGTAAACCTCAGGATCCTTCGAGGTATATATACAGAGCGAGCAAATAGTACTCATATTTAAATTAATTTCGAATTTCTTATATTTCTGGGCCCGAGGATCTTTCTAAAGACTCGTTTTTTGTTTATTGGTTCTTTTTATTTGTTATTTTTTTGTTTTTACTTCTAGTACATCGTTTCATTGAGTTTGATGTTTTGTACTCCGTTCGCACTTCGCAAGCTCAGCGCGAACGGATTGTAAAACATCAAACTCAATGAAAGGATGTGCTAGTCTGGTGGGTTGATTTGAATGATCTCCTCGTTAACGAAGGTAGGCTTGTCTTCCTTACTAAGCTGCTTTTGGCTTAAACCAATTAAGAACTCAAATCTTGGAGAAAATGGGGTATGGAACATTTGAGGCCTGGTTCATTGGACACATTTACTGTTTATTACAATAAAAAAAAATCAAACGTGCCAAATAGAGACTGGAGCCAAAGAGTCTGTTGGCAAAGCAATGGGGATGGATGTCAAGGAAAAAACTCCAGCTCCTGGTCATTACATGAAAATAACGGGGCACGAAGTAACTACTCGGGAAGCTTCCTCAAGAGCAAAGGGGTTCTGGAGGCGGTGTTCACAGGTGTCTGGTTCCATAAGGTTATTGCTTGGTGCTGAAAAGGGAAATATAAATATTTCTGATCTTTGCAATGATCAATATGTACGTCGTTATATTGAGACTAACCCTGGGCATTTTTTTGCAAAGAGCCTATTGCTTAAATATGTTTCCCCTGAGGTTCGAAGAGATGTGATTCGCTGTTTGTTATCTGAAGGTAGCTATAGTTATAGTCTTTCTTATCTTGAAGATGGGCAGGATCCAAGTGGGTATGTTGATTTAAAGAAAGATGACCCTGAGATGTATCATGCCCTTTTAAGGCAGCCAACTCTTCCCAGTGATGATCGGCAGTGTCTTGTTGAAGGGCTGAAGGTTAAGTTCTGTGTCAAGTGTCAGTGGCCGGGTGGTCATCCCAATCGGACTGCTGATGTCTCAAACAGTTGTGATAGCTCTGAAGCTGATGGTTTGTTAGGGGAGGCTGTTGGTGGTGCTCCGGCATAGAATCAGTACATTCACTCTTACATTGTTAATAAGCCTTATGAAGAAATGATGCAAATGGCAATAGAAGCATCATTGAATGATGGAGGTTAGATATTGTCATTTGTGTCGGTATCGGCTGTTATGGTCTTGTGAAAATGATAATGTATGTTGATGCTGCTTTATCGTTTTAAGATGCCTATCCTCTCTTTTGTTTGACTCTTCTATTGAATAAGGGGGTGGCCGCCCCAACTAAGTTACGTGGGTGTTGTATGCCTGCTGATGAAAAACTGAGATAGAGAATTGTCTTTTTCCTGATCTACTATCTTCAGGACTGTTTTTTTGTTTTTCCGACTCAGCTCAATTGACAGTACAGAAATACGGCTAATATAGATGAGACTTTGCCGTGATTGTCATAGAATGTTGGACTATTGTGCGCTTGTCTGCTCCAGCCCGGATTTGTCGGTAGGAGGACAGCTCCGGAAACAGAGTGTGAGACTGTTAACAACTTATGTTTGCTTCTTTAATTAAGAAAGTTATTGGTAGCCGGAATGATCGCCAGCTGAAACGGATGGGTAAGATTGTTAAGTCAATTAATGCCCTGGAAGAAAGTCTGGCAGCCCTGAGTGATGACGAGCTGAAGGCAAAGACTGGCGAGTTTCGTGAACGCTTTAATAAGGGGGAGACCCTGGATGACCTGTTACCAGAGGCATTTGCTGTTGTCCGCGAGGCAGGCAAGCGCGTTATGGGTATGCGTCATTTTGATGTCCAGCTTATTGGTGGTATGACGCTTCATGAAGGTCGTATTGCGGAAATGCGTACCGGTGAAGGTAAAACACTGGTAGCAACGCTACCTGTTTATTTGAACGCTATTCCTGGGAAAGGTGTTCATGTTGTTACTGTGAATGACTATCTGGCTCGTCGTGATGCGAACTGGATGCGGCCACTCTATGAATTCCTGGATATGAGTGTGGGTATTGTTGTTCCACAGCAGGATCCTGAAGAAAAGCGTCAGGCGTACCAGTCAGATATTACTTATGGTACCAACAACGAATTTGGGTTTGATTACCTGCGGGACAACATGGCCTTTAGAAAAGAAGACCGTTTCCAGCGGGATCTCTTTTTCTCGGTTGTGGATGAAGTAGACTCGATCCTTATCGATGAAGCAAGAACACCACTGATTATTTCAGGCCCGGCCGAGGATTCATCGGAACTGTATAAGAAGATGAATCAGCTCGTGCCACTTTTGCAGAGGCAGGAACCGCTTCCGGAAGATCAGGACCCTAACGATGTTGAGCTCACCGGGCATTACTCTGTTGATGAGAAAACCCGTCAGGTTGAGTTGAATGAACTGGGACATCAGTTTATTGAAGAACTGCTGCAGAAAGAAGGCCTGCTGCCTGAAGGTGAGAGCCTTTATGCCTCTAATAACCTGAACCTATTGCACCATGTGAATTCTGCCCTGAAAGCTCATGTGCTTTTTACCCGCAATGTTGAGTACATTGTACAGAACAATGAAGTATTGCTGGTGGATGAACATACTGGGCGGACTATGCCGGGCCGGCGACTTTCAGAGGGTCTTCATCAGGCTATTGAGGCGAAAGAAGAGCTTCGAATTCAGGCTGAAAGTCAGACACTGGCATCGACAACGTTCCAGAATTATTTCCGTAATTACGACAAACTGTCCGGTATGACCGGTACAGCTGATACGGAAGCGTTCGAATTTCGTCAGATCTACGGCTTGGACGTTATCGTTATTCCTACGCACAAAGATATGGTTCGACAGGATGGCAATGACCTTGTCTATCTGACAATTGCGGAAAAATACGACGCAATTATTGATGATATAAAAGAAACAGCGGCGGCCAAAAGACCTATTCTGGTGGGCACAGCGTCAATCGACTCTTCCGAGCATCTGTCCAAAGCGCTGGATAAGGCGGGTATTCCCCATCAGGTGCTGAACGCCAAGTTCCACGAAAAAGAAGCGGATATCATTGCCCAGGCAGGTCGTCCGGGTGCGGTCACCATCGCCACCAATATGGCAGGCCGTGGTACTGATATCATGCTGGGCGGCAACTGGAAGGCGGAAGTTGCTGAGCTGGATGACCCATCTCAGGAGCAAATTGACCAGATTAAGGCAGACTGGCAGAAGCGCCACATGAGTGTACTGGAGGCAGGTGGTCTTCATATTATTGGTACTGAGCGTCATGAATCACGCCGTATCGATAACCAGCTGCGTGGTCGTTCAGGGCGTCAGGGTGACCCGGGGTCTTCCCGATTCTACCTCTCACTTGAAGACAGTCTGATGCGAATTTTTGCATCTGAGCGTGTTAAAAACTTCATGAAAGCCCTGGGTATGGAAAAGGGTGAAGCCATTGAGCACCGTATGGTGACCAATGCTATCGAAAAGGCTCAGCGTAAAGTGGAAGGTCGCAACTTCGATATTCGTAAGCAGCTGCTGGAATACGACGATGTTGCCAATGATCAGCGAAAGGTTATCTACAACCAGCGTGATGAGCTTCTTACTGCTGACGATGTGTCCGGAAGCATTGAAGCACTGCGTGAAGATGTAGTTAATGGGCTGATTAGTCAACATATTCCACCTCAGAGCCTTGAAGAGCAGTGGGATGTTAAAGGGCTGGAAGAGAAACTGATCAGTGAGCTGAATGAGCACATGCCTGTTCAGCAGTGGCTGGATGACGATGACCGTCTGGATGAAGAAGCGCTTCGTGAGCGCATTCAGCAAGGTGTTATTGATTCCTACCGCAAGAAAGAAGAGCTGGCGGGTGCGGAAGTACTGCGTAACTTTGAGAAGCACATTCTGCTGCGAATTCTGGATGACAAGTGGAAAGAGCACCTTGCCACTATGGATCATCTCCGCCAGGGTATTCACCTCCGTGGTTATGCTCAGAAGAACCCCAAGCAGGAATACAAGCGCGAAGCGTTTGAGTTGTTCCAGCAGATGCTTGAGGATATTAAGTACGACACTATTCGCATTATTTCCCATGTTCAGGTTCAGGAAGATGATCGTACGGCTGAGATGGAGCGCCAGCGTCGTGAGGAGATGGCTCGCAGAATGCAGTTTGAGCACGCTCAGGCTCAGGGTGTAGAGTCGGAGTCCTCGGAGCAGGAAGCCCCTGAAGAAGCTCACCAGCCATTTGTTCGTGAAGGCCGTAAGGTTGGTCGTAATGACCCATGCCCCTGTGGCTCAGGAAAAAAATACAAGCAGTGTCATGGCAAGATTGCCTGATTTGATCTTGTAACATAAACTGCGGGCCGGTCCTTCATAAGGGCTGGCCCTTTTTTTTACTTATAATAAGCAAAGTTTTAATCGATGGAGTCAATCATGGCAACGGGGTCTGATGAGTGGGTTGCAGTCAAACCAGTTAAGGGCTTTCGTCTTGGAACTGCGATGGCAGGGATTCGTAAGCCAGATCGCCGGGATCTTGTGGTGATGAACTGGGATGAGGGTAGCTCAGTCGCGGGAGTGTTTACGCTTAATCGTTTTTGCGCTGCTCCTGTTCATTTAAGCCGCGAGCGATTAATGGGAGTCCCTCGATATTTTCTGATTAATACCGGCAATGCCAATGCTGGTACTGGTGAGCCAGGAATGGCTGCAGCGAGAACAACCTCATCAGAATTGGCGCGGCTGGCAGGTGTTGATGCTTCGCAAGTGTTGCCATTTTCAACGGGAGTGATTGGGGAGCCACTCCCCATTGACAGGCTTTGCGCTGGACTTCCAGCGGCCCTGAGTGAGATGAATGAGGATAACTGGTTTCATGCTGCACAAGGCATCATGACGACAGATACCCACCCAAAAGGCAGTTCCCGACAGTTTGAGCATGAGGGTAAAACCTATACGGTCTCTGGAATCAGTAAAGGTGCCGGAATGATCAAGCCCAATATGGGTACCATGCTGGCTTATATCGCAACGGATGCAGCGGTTGAACAATCGTTTTTGCAAAACCTGCTGCTGGATATAACCAATCAATCTTTTAACCGGATTACTATTGATGGTGATACGTCAACCAATGACAGTTTTATGGTGGTTGCTACAGGGGCTGCAGGCAATGACGCTATTACTTCCCGTGATTCAGCACTGGCAGAGGAACTGATACGCAACCTTCGGGAGGTGGCTGTTGAGCTCGCTCAGGCGATTGTCAGAGATGGTGAGGGGGCAACCAAGTTTGTCACCGTAAAAGTGGAAGATGCAGCGTCTCATCAGGATGCGTTGGAAGTGGCTTATACCGTAGCCCATTCACCACTGGTTAAAACGGCCCTGTTTGCCAGCGACCCGAACTGGGGGCGAATTCTGGCAGCGGTTGGCCGGGCTGATATAGCTGAGCTTGTGATTGATCGTATATCCATCTGGCTGGGTGATACTGCCATTGTTGACTGTGGGCAGCCCGCAGAGGGGTATACAGAAGAAGCCGGCCAACAGGTGATGAATCAGGAGGAAATCCTTATAAGAATCTCCCTGGGAGCTGGCAGTTGCAGTGAAGAGATCTGGACTACGGATTTGTCTCATGAGTACGTAAAGATCAACGCCGAGTATCGAACCTGAATTGATTGATAAAACTATGGTCGAAAAAAGAAAAGTTGTTCACGTGGCGGTTGCTGTGATTATTGGGGACGATGGCCGTGTTTTGCTGGCCAGGCGTCCTGAAGATAAACACATGGGCGGTTTATGGGAGTTTCCCGGTGGGAAAGTCGAGGCAGGGGAGGATATCAAGTTTGCGTTGAACCGGGAGCTCCGTGAAGAGCTGGATATTGAGGTTTCAGTATTTTTCCCACTGATCAAAATTCGCCATGACTACCCTGACAAGTCCGTATTGCTCGATACCTGGGTTGTCAGTGGCATTCAGGGTGAACCAAAAGGCAATGAAGGCCAGTTGATTCAGTGGGTTGAAAAAAATAGCCTTAATGATTACGAATTTCCTGAAGCTAATAAAGTGATTCTCAGGGCTTTGCAACTCCCTGATCGCTATATGATTACCGGTCCTTTTGAGGAGAAAGAAACACTCTTTAATAAAGTTTCAGCAGCGTTGGATAATGGTATTCGCCTGATTCAATTTCGGGCTCATTGGCTTGAGGAGAGTGAGTATCTTCGACTGGCACAAGAACTGTCGGGTCTTGTTCAGACTGCAGGTGGGACGTTGATCATTAAAGGGGATTTTTCCCTTCTATTAGAGCCATGGTGCCATGGGCTTCATTTGACATCTCCTCAACTGGGTTTAGCGGTTAAGCCAGAGAAACGTCATCCTGGTCAGCTACTGGTCGCCTCATGTCACGATGAACAGCAGATTCAAGATGCTGAAGCAATGGCTGTTGACTTTATTACGGTATCACCTGTCAAAAAAACACAGTCTCACCCTGAAGCCAGTCCGTTGGGGCTGGTGAAAGCGTTAGCATTGACCGAGGCGGCAAAAGTGCCTGTATTCTGGTTGGGTGGGATGGGATTGGATGATCTTGACATAGCTCAACAGCGGGGTGCCCAGGGAATTGCGGCTATTCATGAGTTCTGGCACTTTTGAGGCATCTCTGGGGTCATTTTTCCGTAAAAAGGGCTTCTATATGCTGTTGATTCACTCTAAGTGGCTCGTAATTTCATAATTTTCATATCATTAGGGTTTTTATTTCCAATCATGATAGTTGATCATTGAACCAACTAATAACTTTCCTCTCTAAGACAATAGTTCAATTTATAAATACTCAAACAAAAAATAGAGGAAGTTACAATGACTGGATCAACTCCTATTAGTACAGGCGCTACAGTGCCTGGTGCTAACCCTGTATCGCAGGCACAGACCCAGACCCCGGTAGCTCAGAAGAGTGAATCGACCTGGGCAATCTGGAAAAACAGTTTTTTTGGTAAAGATGCCGGCTTTTTTAAGCGTACAGTTTGTACTATAGCTGCAGCAGTATCTTATCTACCTGCACGGGTTTATTCTTATTTCACTGGCAAGGGGTTGTTGGCAAGGATGGTTACCCAACCGCAAGCTCCTGTTCAGAAACAGATGCCATCAGCGAACGTATCGCAAACTCCTGCATCACCAGTATCTTCTGAAGTTGAGTCCCTGAAAGCACAGCTTGCTGCAACGGTAGAGGGTGAAAAGAACAAACAAGCTGAAATTGAACACTTGGTAGAGGAGCAGGAGCATAAGCTCGAAAGCCAGAAATATCAATTCATGGCTCAGATAAATGAAAAAGATTGCTATATTCAGTCGCTGGATAAGCTTCTGGTGGAGGAGCACGATGAGCTGGAAAAAACCAAGGCTAAGTGTGCGGAGCATAAAAAGAGCGAAGAGGTAGCCAGGGATACGCTGGTTAAATATTTAAGAGTGTGCGCTGATAATGAAAGGCAGATCAAAGAGCTCAAGGAAAAAGTCAGTGAATTAACAAACGATTGTCAGAATCTAATGCTCCAGAATCCGAAAACTAAAGCTGTAGTTGATCGATTGAAAAAAGATCACAAAGATGAAATTGACCACCTGGTGGCAGAGCTTCGAGTAGCAAGGGATGTTTCTGGGAGGCTTTCTCCAACGCAAACATATACATTTGGTATGCAAGCTGGTGACATATATGATACATCGCTTCATTCAGTTGATGGACGGCCGCTTCCTGCTTCAATTAGTCCTGCTCCTTCGGATGCAAGGGCTGAACTCGTAAGAGTAGTTGAAGAAGCCATGCACTTTGTTCATCGCAGAGTAGGGGCGCCAGTAATCCCTCAGAATAGTAGACCCTCTGTAACCTCATCGTAACTGACAGGGTTTGACCCTTTAATGCAGGCTGAAGAACATATACCTTTTGTCAGTCATGTATCTACTGATGCATGGAGGGACAATCCTGCCTACGACAATGGTAATGTACTAGCCAGCGCTGAGGGAGGTGAAGATACAGAGTCTGTTTCCTAGTTAACCCTGTCGAAGCAAGCTTTGGTTTGACTTTAAGCTGAGCTTTGCTTCACTTCAGCAAGTGATGGGTTATTAGTTATTCTAGTTACCGGGGAATCCCCCGGTTTTTCTTTGTAGCGTTATTGCTAATAGTGACCACTTCTTCATGTTACCTTGATTGTCATTCAAATCAGGCTTGCAACCAAATTTGGAATTTGGAATTTGGAATTTGGATGTACCCCTGCTATTTATACCAGTTAAGCGTTCTAGCTACGCTATTTTGTGCTGGTACCTATATCACTAGGTTTATTCTGGTTGTTGGAAAATGCGGTTGGTATAAGAAACAGAGTTTCATAAATTTGAGTTTAGGGAATGCTCTGTCCAGTGGAGCGAACAATATGAAGCGGCTATGGCTGAATGCTTAATGCCGTGTAGGCATGTCATCAAGCTCCTGTGACATCAGGTCATCAAAAGCAGGATCACCGGGAATGGCATGCTCTTCTTTTGCCCAGCCACCAAAATCAATCAATTTGCAGCGATCTGAACAGAATGGGCGATATTTGCTCTCTGGTACCCATTTCACAGCTTTACCGCATTGGGGGCATTTAACAGTCTTGGTCATGGCTTGAGGCATTTCATGGAAAGTAGTTGAAGCGTTGCTGGCCGGCATCACCAAAAGGTGATGCCGAAGAAGTCAGTTCACTACAGGTGGCTGTGGAGGCGGGGCATCGTGAATTTTGGCTTTAGAACTGCCAATCAAGCCGAAAGTTAATGTGCTCCAGATTGATGGGTCTACATCTTCAAATACCTTATAGCCAACAAAGTTGCCTTTACTGTCAAGCGATGGGTGGTTTGGGTAGTTAAGCCTTAGCACTTCCAGTGCTTCACCCGCGGGTTCAGGCAGCTGCAGATGTTGATAGCCTTCCACCATAATGGCCAGTGCTTCAGGAACGGCAGGCGTCTGCTGCATGTTTTCGACAACATAGCGTCCACGGTTAACAGCAGAAACATAGGCCTTGCGTTTCAGGTAGTAGTTGGCAGCATGGATTTCATATTCAGCAAGCCGGTTGCGAAGTGCAACCATTCGCTGACGGGCATCTGGTCCGTATTTGCTGTCAGGGTAACGGCTGAGTAGGTCTGAAAACTCATTGAAAGATACCCGTGCCTGGCCTGGATCACGTCGGGTCAGATCCATCGGGAGGTAGCGTTCCAGAAGGCCCATAGAAGCAGTATTAGAAGCAAGCCCTTTCATGTAATAGGCATAGTCCGCATCAGGATGCTGAGGGTGCAGGCGGATAAAACGATCAGCTGCCGCTTTGGATGTTTCAGGTTCGGCATTTTTGAAGTAGGCGTAAATGATATCCAGCTGGGCCTGTTCAGCAAATGCCCCGAAAGGGTAGCGGGATTCCAGGGTTCTGAGTGACTTGATGGCTTCAGAGTAGCGGCTGTCATCAATGGCCTTACTGGACATCTGGTAAAGT
The DNA here is from genome assembly GCA_900299555.1 of uncultured Endozoicomonas sp. Taxonomy (GTDB): domain Bacteria; phylum Pseudomonadota; class Gammaproteobacteria; order Pseudomonadales; family Endozoicomonadaceae; genus Endozoicomonas. The sequence continues at coordinate 3,038 of OODV01000284.1, read as the reverse complement.
TCTGCTTCAGACAGAGACTCTGGCAGCTGTTCTTTATCCTCGGTTGATGCACAGCCAGCCACAATGATGGCTGCAAAAACCATCAGAATGGATCTCGTTACAAACGAGGGTAATAACCGGGAAAATTTTGCAGTCAACTTTTCACTCAAGATTGTCATGGTATTGATTGGTTTCCGTACTCTCTCCGTGCTCTGTGCACATCAGAGGCTGCCGAAGAATAAAGTAGCTGAAGTTAGCCATGAATGCTGCAACTTACCACAGCGTTAAAAATGCTGGGATAAAGGTGCATCATTTTCTGTAACTCTCGACAACCACTCAGGCCTCAGAGACTTCTTGTGATAAACTCTTCGGACCGATAAAAGACTTATTTAAACCTGCATTTAAACATAGTATGCCGGAAAACGAAAAGACAAGATTTTCCGGTCTTCTGGTTGGAACTTTTCAGGCTTAAGGCTAAGGGGCGCATGTCTAATTGTGGCTCCCCTGATCATCGGGTATGAAACTTATTTTCTGTACTGAGTATTGCTGAATGGGCGAAGTTATTAAACAAAGTGTCACGGTGTCTGATGATCAGGCGGGTCGTCGATTTGATCAGATAGCTGCGGCCTGTTTTCCGGATTTTTCCAGAGCCCGGCTTCAGGATTGGATTCGAGAGGGTTTCCTGTTAGTGGATGGCGCACCCCGTAAACCCAAAGAGAAACTCTATGGTGGGGAATTGCTTTCACTGTCAGTAGAAGTTCAAAGTGAAGCCCGGTGGGAGGCCGAAAATATCCCACTTGATATTGTTTATGAAGATGACGATATCATCGTGATCAACAAGCCTGCAGGTCTGGTTGTTCATCCTGCAGTTGGCAATTACACGGGCACACTGCTGAACGCTTTGCTTTACCATTATCCGGATAGTGCCGCTTTGCCCAGAGCGGGGATTGTGCATCGGCTGGATAAGGATACCACCGGGCTGATGGTGGTAGCTCGATCTCTGGCCGCTCAGACTGATCTGGTTGCACAGCTGCAGGATCGTACTGTTCATCGTGAATACGAAGCCGTTGTGCGTGGTGTTATGACCGGGGGGGGGGTAGTTGATGCACCTATTGGAAGGCATCCGCAGAATCGACTGAAAATGGCGGTTGTTCGTGGTGGCAAGCCTTCAATTACTCACTATCGGGTGTTAAAGCGTTTTGCTGCTCATACTCATATCCGGCTCCAGTTGGAAACAGGAAGAACTCATCAGATTCGTGTACATATGAGTCACCAGCACTTTCCATTGGTGGGGGATGACCTGTACGGTGGTGGACTGAAGCTGCCAAAGTCATGCCCGGCTGAGCTGGAAAAAGTTCTGAGAGCGTTCAGGCGTCAGGCGCTTCATGCCCGTCAGTTAGGTCTTATTCACCCGATTACTGGTGAATATATGGAGTGGGAAGTTCCTTTAGTGGAAGACTTTCAGATGCTGCTGGATAGTCTGGCTGATAATGAACCCGTTGAGAAAAAGAGTGCGGGAGATCAGCAGTGAGTGATGAGCGTTACCTTTGGGCTGACTGGCCTGCGCCGGATTGTGTCAAAGCGTTAGTCACCACCCGAAATGGTGGACTGAGTGAAGCTGGATTTTCCAGCTTCAACCTGGGGCTCTATTCTGGTGACGATCAGGAAAAAGTGCAGGCAAACCGGCAGCTTCTCCAACAGGGTCTTAATCTTGCAACACCCCCGTTGTGGTTGAAGCAGGTGCATGGTGTTGAAGTCGCTGATGCTGGTACTGATCATCAGGAAGTAGCGGCGGATGCTTCCATTTCCCATGAGTCAGGAGCAGCTTGTGCTGTTTTAACTGCGGACTGTTTGCCGGTTTTGTTCTGTAACCTTGATGGAACGGTAGTAGCTGCAGCCCACGCTGGCTGGAAAGGCCTGGTTGCAGGGGTTCTTGAAGCTACGATCAAGTCAATGGGCGTGCCTCCGGAAACAGTGATGGCATGGCTGGGACCAGCAATAAGCCAGCGTAACTTTGAAATTGGGCCAGAAGTGAGAGACCAGTTCCTGGCAGATGATGCAGGCTGTTCTGAAGCATTTATTTCCGGTAATGGCGATCGCTGGTTTGCCGATCTTTATTCTCTGGCACGCAGACGGCTGAATAAAATTGGCGTTAATCAGGTGTTCGGTGGTGAGTTATGCTCTTATGGCCAGTCTGAACTCTTCTATTCGTACCGTCGTGATGGAAATGAGTCGGGACGAATGGCTTCTCTTATCTGGCTTGATCTCTGAAAAACTATCTAAAATCTGGTGTGAATACTTGGGCTTATTGAAAGCCCAAGATTATTGGTGATTAGCCCAGATTCATGATAAAGGTGGAAAGGTTTTTGAGATAGGGTAGCGTTTAAAGTGAACCCTTTAAATAAAACATTTTGGAGAATATGGGACCAGTGATGTGGTGTCACTGACTACTGCATGTTCTAAACCGGTTTGTTTACCGTAGCTGCTGAGTTCACATGTGCCTGTTTCGCGATATAGGCTCATCGCTGTATAGGTATTAGTTCCAGTTTCAAAAAGAATGTCACAATTTTCGTAGATTAGTTCTGGGCACTCTTTAATCTCCTGATTATAGCAGGACATAACTGCTTCTAGACACATGTCGAGAGGAGTTGCAACTCTCTCATTGAGTGTTTTTTGATGAATAGTTTCTGTGGAATATATGCTTCCTAGAAAACACGATCCCCCTGTCACCATGCATGATAGACCAAATGCTAATTTACAAAGGGACTCTGGAACGGACTCTCTATGGTAAATTTTTTGCATGCTTTGAGTGCTACTGAAGCCCCACCAAAAAAAAATGTGATGTGTCAGAGCTGTTGATCTGATACACTCCTGTCTTTTTGAGTCATCTATGGCTGTAGTTCAAGTTGCCTGTATCCATTGTCAACAAACGTTCAATGTTGTTAAGAACGGGAAAGCTGAGACGGGTCACCAGCGGTATAGATGCAAGGACTGTAATAAGAGTTTCCAACTTGAGTATCGCTATAACGGCAATCTGCCTGGTACTCATGAGCTGAAGC
>OODV01000054.1 GCA_900299555.1 uncultured Endozoicomonas sp. | reverse complement strand
GTGTGAGCCCTTTGAGTTTGCCACTCCAGGGAGGAGGGATCAGGCGGAACTTCCCATCATCCCGCTCGATCCTTGGTACGCGTGCATGAAGATAACATTCATGTTGAAAGAAGTTCATATGCCGCCATTCTTTCTGAAAGGTATCGTATGCTGGGTACTCCTTGCCAGAAGGATCATCCTCACTGTTATCTTTGAAGGTTGCCCCTCGCTGAAAGTTAAGAAAAATATCCAATCTGGATTGTTCAGTATTGAACTCAATTGACTCAATGTACCAGGGATAACTGATTCCAAGGGCATTCTGAAACAATTCTTCCATGAGTGTCTTCAGGCCTGTGATGTCATGCAGAGTATTGGATTAAGAATACAGCGTTACCCACTCACTTTTCAAAAGAGCCAATTATTATCTATTTCCACACTGTCAATATAAAGCATCACAACAATCCACTTTCCGGGTGAGTATTTTCCTTGCTGCCAGAAGACTTACCAGTGAGTGTCACAAAGGGTTGTACTGTTTTTTGATAATACAGACGTACAACTTTTGATGGCATCCATGTACCCGATACTCAAATAGCAGGGCCTGTGGATATTTCGTTATGTGCTCAGTGCATCAGGACACCCGCGGGTACCCCCAGGATAACAATAGAAAGCCTGACTGGTATGAATCGGCAGAAAACAAACGAACAGCGAGCATAACTGCTCGCCAGGAAGGTAATTTTGACGAGAAAAGAGCCAACCAGCATTGACCCAGATCAATACGTACAAGTCGCACCGCGATCAGGCAGAAGTACTAAAGCAGCTATCACTGAGGCCTTCTTGCTTGGAAAGGCGCTCAAAATCAGGTTTTGGCAGTCGGATATCAAGAACGATATCCCCACTTTCTGAATATGCCTCTGATTGAATAGCACCAAGCCTGTAAAGACGAGCCCTAATGCGACCCTGTGCAGGTTTTAGCGTTAGTTGACCCTGTAGCATGTCATCAGAAAGCAACTCTTTAATGGCTTCCTGCAACAACTCGACACCATCCCCGGTAACCGCAGAAACCCAGACCCTAACAGGCCTACCCTCATCATTACGCTGAATTTTCGGTTCTACTCCCTGCAGAAGATCAATTTTGTTATAGACCTCAAGTTGCGGAACCTCATCAGCATTGATCTCTTTCAGAACCGAATGCACCTGATCCATATTCTCAAGACGTTCAGGGTCATGACTGTCGATCACATGCAACAATAAGTCTGCCTGACGGGTTTCTTCCAGAGTTGCCCGAAACGCTTCAACCAGCTTGTGTGGAAGGTGGCGGATAAACCCTACCGTGTCAGCAAGTACAACCGGGCCTATGTCAGGCAGGTCGATACGACGAAGTGTTGGATCAAGCGTGGCAAACAACTGGTCGGCCGCATAAACGACGGATTCAGTCACTCGATTGAACAGCGTAGACTTGCCTGCGTTAGTATAACCGACCAGCGAAACCTGAGGCACTTCTGCCCGCTTTCTTGAGCGCCTCCCCTGCTCCCGTTGTCTACGCACCTTTTCCAGACGACCGGTAATACTTTTGATGCGAACCCTGAGAAGACGACGGTCCGTTTCCAGCTGGGTTTCACCTGGACCCCGAAGACCAATCCCCCCCTTCTGCCTTTCCAGGTGTGTCCAGCCACGTATCAGACGGGTACTCATGTGCTGCAGCTGAGCCAGCTCAACCTGAAGCTTACCTTCAAAGGTTCGCGCTCGCTGAGCAAAGATATCCAGAATTAGCCCAGTACGATCAATGACCCTGCATTGCAGTTCTTTTTCAAGATTCCGCTCCTGGCTCGGAGAAAGGGCATGGTTAAACAGCACAACATCGACATCATGCAATACAACCAGTTGACGGATTTCTTCGACTTTGCCGGGGCCGACAAAGAAACGTGGAGTAGGATGCTTACAGCCTGCGGTAATAAAGGCGGCAGACTCAACGCCAGCGGAGCGTACCAGCTCCATGAATTCCTGGGGGTCCTCCCGCTCTCGTTCATCATTCAACTCAAGATGAACCAGGACTGCGGTTTCACCACCCTCATGGCGGTCAAAAAACAAATAGATCTCCTAAACAGCCACGAACCGCGCGTATAACAGCTGGGAACCAGCTTACAGAAACCTGAAAATAAGACTGCGCCACATGGCTTATTTTAAAATAAATAATTAGAAGCAATTAAAGGCGCCTTAAGCGCCCTCAAAATGCATTAAACAGAGTTACTCAAGCTCTGACTGTTCAGTACCCTGCATTGGCAGACGAACTGGACGGCTTGGAACAACTGTAGATACAGCGTGCTTGTATACCATTTGGCTCACTGTATTCTTAAGAAGAATAACGAACTGATCGAAAGACTCAATCTGCCCCTGAAGCTTAATACCATTGACCAGGTAGATAGAAACTGGCACGCGTTCTTTACGCAGCACATTCAGGTAAGGGTCTTGTAGAGAATGCCCTTTTGACATTTCTGTACTCCTTTTAATTCTCGGGTTTTTGAATAGCCTTGTTTCACTTTGGGGAGGACTATCCGCTAGACCGGCTGTGCCAGTACTCATTGTTCAATATATGTACAGCCTATGAAATGCTGGCTCACATTAAGCTAACCCCACACCGCACTCAATCAGTAATACTAGCTACTCCCGTCAGTCCTGCAGGAACAATTACGGGTTCTAAAGTACCACAAAATACATCTAGTCTATTTGAGGGCGCTTCCCAAGACTTTCAAGGCATCACCCGATAAGTTCTCGGATAACGTATCGAGCCAGTGAACATCTGGCCAGCTTCTCAGCCAGGTTAGCTGTCTTTTGGCCAGCTGCCGGGTTGCGATAATACCTCTTTCGACCATCTCATCGTAGCTTAGTTCCCCATCCAGATAGGACCAGGTCTGACGATAACCGACAGATCGAATGGATGGCATGGATACATTCAAGTCTTCCCTTTGATAGAGAGACCTTGCCTCTTCAAGAAAACCATTCTCCAGCATCAGCCTGAAACGAAGGGCGATACGCTCATGAAGTACCGCTCGATCTTCCGGAGCCACAGCCAGACTGACTAAACGATAAGGTAAACTCTGCTCTTCCTGCTCCCGGTGCCATTGAGACAGGGGCTTACCGGTTAACTCATAAACCTCCAGAGCACGCTGCAGCCTCTGGGTATCCGATGGTTTTATTCGCTGCGCCGCTTCAGGGTCAATTTCAGTAAGCCGCTGATGTAAAAAAACCCAGCCATTTTCATGAGCACTATCCAGCAGTTTTTGACGAACCCCGGCATGAGCAGCGGGCATCGCCGCCATACCATCCCTGAGCATTTTAAAGTACATCATCGTACCACCAACCAGCAAAGGAATACGCCCACGAGCAGTAATATCAGCCATTAACGACAGCGCATCCCGTCTAAAATCTGCGGCTGAATAAGATTCCGCCGGGTCAAGAATATCGATCAGGTGATGTGGGGCTTCTGCAAGTATTTCGGGCTCCGGCTTGGCAGTACCAATATCCATCCCCCGGTAGATCAGGGCTGAGTCTACACTGATGATCTCAACAGGTAGCTCTTTGCTGAGCGCCACCGCCAGGTCAGTTTTGCCAGATGCAGTGGGCCCCATTAAAAATACAGCGGGAGAAAGCCGCTTTTCCTCATAGGTAGTCATAAGCACCAAACAGCTGAAAAGTCGTATTCTATGTCAATACCATCAATTGTTACGACCTTGAAAGTCTATTCTCTTCAAATCAGGTCAATGTAAATATTGCAGCCATACTTAACACCTCTGTTTCATTTTTAGCATCAATCTGACCTTTCAAGGCATCCATTACTAGATTACGAATGGTTTCCCGGAACGCCTTCCTATCATCTGGGTTCAGGCCAGAGCTATCGATAAAAAGAAGGTATTTGAGCAGCTCAAAATACTTGTACTTTTTCGCACCCGGTTTGGCAACAGAGTGGATACGGTTTGCTAATGCAGCTTCCGTATATTCAAGCCCCTTGGACTTCGTTTCTTTGACAAACTCCTGCAGAAGAATAGCGGGCATGCGCTTCAGATCCATATTCCTTTTGGCGCCATCATGCACAGGAAGTTCACTTCTAGAGTTAATTTCTTTAACAAGACTTAGTAATAATTGATGCCGATAACCTACTGGCATAGACCAGAAAAGCATCCATTTATTGTCCCGTTCAAAAACCGGAGAGTCCCAATAAAGCTTTTTACCTCTATGATCATTAAGCAGTAACCTATGACGATTTTCAGATGAAATATAATTGCACAAAAATCCTGCAAAGGCTTTGTGAGTATCTGACAACCGAATAAGCCTCTTCACATAGAATATTAGCTCTCTTTGAAAATCAGTAGAATGATAAAGATGAATCGGGTCAGACCTATCAACTTTATCTCGTAAAGCATGGAGATTCTGGATCGGCCATCCATTCTTTGCCTGATCATCAAAGTGATAAATCAATTTCTGGGCTGGTGACATGTTTTGATAGCTTGATTGCTCAGACCACTTATCAAACCAGCAGGACAACGATTTGGCTTTTAAACTGTTTGTAGAGTCAGGGTTTGCTCTTAAGCTGGGCTCTTCCGCTACTTCCTTAGCTACCCGTCGAAAATGCTCATGGCCCACTGCCAGCAAAATTTCAGTCATAAGCTTCGCTGAACCCACCTCTACCTCAGGCAAATAATCCAAAAATATTCTTAGCAAATCCTCCTTGCGATAGGACAAATCAAACCATGGGAAACGGCTTATCATTTTATGAAGAATCAACGGAACAACCGGATCATGGGAGTCGAGTGCAGCACGCAGTTTAACTTTTCCAGCTTCCGAAACTTCATGACCAGCAATCCCTGTGCACAGAGCAATGCCCTGATAAATAAGCCTGCAGCCATCCGTTAAGAGACCGGGCGTGTGGATACAGAAACTACAGATATTTTGCAGGTGTTTTACTGATTCACAGTCCCACTGCTGAGATTTTTCAAGAACGTATTCCATCAGCTTCATCTGTGCAAGGCCATGACCTGATTTCGCCCCGGCAATAAGCTTTTCTACAGGCGGTCCAATTAAGTCATCAAAAGTACTCTCTGACGCTGATACCCCTTGCCCTAAGCTCGAATTCAGCACGCCCTCAAAATCACTCAAACCGTACGTTCTGGTTAACCATTGCGCATCCGATATACGACCAATCTCCACTAACTTTCTGGCAACTGTTTCTAACTGAGGCTCAGTTAATGCCATAAGCCTTCGCTCTAATTGCAACCCAATAAATATCGGAGCATCAGGATTACTTTCTGTTAATAGCGAATGAAAATAATATTCAGGAGAACGTTTCTCTTCATCCATCAATGCCATCATAGAAGCGTGTTTATTTTCTGAAAGAATGCCAGATTCATAAGCAACCCAAAGAGCATTACTTGCTTTTAGCTCATTTTCCCGGTTTCCCCGTACTATAACTTCAATAAGCCTGTACAGCCCTTCATAATCATGTTGCACCCACAGTTTCATAAATAGAGTGGAGAAGCCTATACCTGGTGGCGAGCCGTTTACATCTGTATTTGGACTTGGACCTGACTCTTGTATTCTTGAAGTTTTCTTATCATGGTTCACTGACTTGGCCAAAGTCATAAACGCTCTGGCATCAGCCCCCTTACCTGTAGCCAATTTTTCCAGCTGTTCATTTATGTCCCCCTCCAGAGCACCAGCCATCAATTCAAGCAAACCGTAATAATCAGGAAGAGGGTTACTAAAGTGAGAGTGAAGATACTTTAAGGCAGCAAGATCATAGAGAGCCATCTCAGATAACTTCTGATATAAAATTTCTTCAAACTCAGAACAAGGCAGTGCCTTTGCTGCAAATTGATCAATCACTTGTTGCAGCAAAACCACATATCGTGAATTTAAAAAGGAGGACAGACTTATACTTTTTTTCAATTCTTCATCAGCATCTTTCAGAATTCGAGTAACTAACTCAACACACTCAGACCTTTTCGGATCCAGTTTCTGCACTGCTTGCTCGATCATCTCATGACTATCAGATTCATCAAGAGAGATAAGCTTTTTCAGTAAATCGAAGCAACATGCAGGGTCAGTTTCCACCCTGAGGTTTATCATCAAAATGGGATCAATTGGGAAGAGTTCTTTACTCTTATTGTCTGGTGAATGCTCATCATCAGAACAACTATCAGCACTTGACCCACAGCAACTATCACTGCCAGATACTGACTCATGTTCTACCCTATCTTGATGTAGCTTAGTATTACTGCTTTGATTCAACGAGAGCTCAAGGTCATATCGTTCTCCATCACTACAAGATTGCTTCGCGAGTTTTTCCTTAAACTCAGAAAAATCCTGAATTACCTGTCTGGATAACTGTTCAGAGCAGCCTTTAATTTTCTCAGCACTATCCCTAAGCTCCTTAGCCTGAAAGATAGGACTATCAGACTGATCTAACCAGGAGGTAATACTTTCACAAGTTTTAATCAACCTATCAGGGCAGCCAGCTCTAAAAACTTTAAGAAAACCACCCAGTTTCGAGAAGACAGCCTGCATAATTTCCTTAGACAGAAATTGAGTTGCTCCATCTAAACACTCCAATATTCCTAAAATCAAATTACAACATAGATTAAGGTCATCACAGCAATCAAACAGGTCAAATATCTGAACAAGCTCATTAAATCGATATACATCTCCCACTGGATGACTTGACTGATAAAGAAGTGCACAAGATCTTATTTTCCATCCATCATCATTTCGACGAAAAACATAAAATCCATGTTTACTATCTTGAAATTCAGCACCCCTATTTTTTCTCAGCATCCATAAATACTCAGCTGCTTGGTCAGCCTGGTTATTAAGCTCTTTAAATTTTGCTAAACTAGCAAGACATCTCACCCCATCTTCAAAGTGTGGGATCAATCGGAAAAAATTAGCCCAATCAAAAACTGGATGATTATCTGACAATTTAGAAAACACACCATACTGATAAACTTTTTCAAGAAATACGGGGAGGCTAAATGTGTGAATTAATGGAATTAAGCAATCCAATCCATCACAGCTTTCTTTGAGAAAGGTATGAACCATATCAGCCATAGCCATATTTTCAGGAAAATGATTAAGCACTATCATCCAGTACAGAGTTTCAGGTAAATTTCGATTCATACATCTTTCAAGTAGCTGATCATTGATATCAGAACGGCTTAATACCTGATAAGCATGGATGAATATACCGAGAGGAGAGTCATCAAGAAATGGATTCTCTTCAATAGCATCTTTAAATTCTTCTGGAATTGGAAGTAGCTTTACAGATTTAGGCGGTATCGAGCTTAAATCACTAAAATAATGTCTGACACTCTCGTAAAGCCCATCAAAAAAAGCCGGAGTATCTGCACATAAATGAACAAACACTCCAACCCTGCTGATCGTATCCTGCACACCAACATGATTTCTAAACTCTTCAATTTTGTCACAATAATATGATAGCCGAAGCATCATAGAAGCCAGTTCAGGAGATAGGTCCCTGTATGTAAAATTACAATCATAAATGTTTATCAACTGATCACTGGTAAGAAAATCAGGATTGACTCGATACTGTCTCAGTAATAATGAATAAGCGGCAACAACTCCCTGATTTCCCATATCTAACAATCTATCAACTGCCTCTTTCCTTCCGTCTAACAAATTAGTTAACTGTTGCCAATACTCGACTATCATCGAAGTATCGCCATCTTTACGTAGTGCTTTGACGATTTTCCTTGCTCCACGAGTATCAACTGAGCCAAACAATGACTCTAAAAGAACCATCGGCGCCAGACGCTTAACCTCTGGCCTGGGGTCTTTAGATAAATAGTCACAAAGAGCGACTTGCTGGTCATGGCTCCTTTCTTTCATACAATGCTGAAGTTGACTTATAACCTCATCATATTCACTCGCGATGCAATCTCCAGGAGCGTATCGATAAATATTCTCCAGAAATTCGCTGTCACATTGTGGATGAACAACCACTTTACCTTTTTCATCAACCTCCTCGGATAGCATATCAATAATTATATTTTTCCTTGCCTGATGACTTCCGACAACAACCGCTTTTCGATTGCAAAGCCGATTAAGATTAGATGATTTGTCAATTGAAACAGAACCAGACTTAGCAGCTTCCGCTAAATTAAGAAGAAAAACGACATATTCATCCGTAGAAGTAATCTCTGGTATACTTGGAAAAGAAAGCCCGGGTGTTAGCTCTTCAAGGTCTTCTGATATCAGATTTATACGGCTTATCAAGTAAACAATACGAATGTACTTTAAGATAGCTTCTGAATGTTCAACTCCATTCAAGTTATGAATAACATCTTCATATAATTCAACCACTTTATTATAAAGACCTTCTTCAAACTTGTTTGCCATGTCAAAAATATGAGTTCGAATCAATTTATTTACTTTTAGTCTGCAAACAATCTCCTCAGGAAAATACTGTGGCGTATTAAAAACCTGAGGCCAGTCCATTTTTTGAGCTTGCTCTTCATGAGCACTAATCTTGACTGGATGAGGAGATACACTATGATGGCCTTTTTTTCTATGAATTGATTGCTCATCAGGAGAACCGGCTTTCAGCCTTTTTTTCACTGAATCTACAGCACGCACACCAGAAGAACTCTCTGAAATAGAGCTACCAGGGGCTTGACTCGAAGCACTGGGAAGACGAGGGGATATACCTTCCACTAACAGACCCTATTTGAATTATTTTCTGCTCCCCCAAATTGAAGCTTTATATATAGAAAAATTATGATTATTTAAATGACTTATGCTTAAGTGCATTAACAATCCGTATACACCAGCAAGACAAAACTTTATATAAAAAGCAGCCAGAGCATGCTTATTGTAAGTTTGCGCACAATCTAATTAGCTTAATTTTTAGAGCGCTATATTCCGCATAGGTTCAAAAAATAGATTATCAACGTCCCCTCAAAAACAACTTATCCAGCTGATCCATTGTCAGCATGGTCCAGGTTGGACGACCATGGTTACATTGACCACTGCGCTCAGTATGCTCCATATCCCGAAGCAGAGCGTTCATTTCCTCAATAGAGAGTTTTCTGTTAGCACGCACAGAGCCATGGCAAGCCATAGTCGCCAGTATTTCATTAATATGGGCTTCAATACAATCACTGGTGCCATGCTGCATTAAATCCGAGAGCACGTCTCTCAGAAGTTTTTCCACATCAGCATTCTGTAGCATCACCGGAATCTGGCGAACCAGTAAAGTTTCCGGCCCCATCCTTTCCAATGTCAGGCCTAAGCGGGAGAAGTAGTCACTGTGTTCTTCTGCACAATCTGCCTCTCGTTCACTGACCGATACGGATTTAGGTACCAGCAGCGGCTGGGCACGAACCCCTTGCTCCTGATAGGATTGCTTCATTCGCTCATAGGTAATCCGCTCATGAGCCGCATGCATGTCCACCAGAATCATACCCTGATCATTTTCTGACAGAATATAAATCCCTTTCAGTTGAGCAATGGCATAGCCTAATGGTGGTGTTAGCGAATCATTCTCCAGGAGACTCTCTGTAGCTGGCTGAGCAGAAAACTGAGTAACCACTTCCTGAACAGAATCATCCCCCATAGCAGAAGCAATAGCACTGCTGGACGCAACAGGCTCGGCTGCTGCGTATAGCTGACTATAAGCTTCTATCTGGCGCTTAACCTGCCCCTGCGAAGGCGCTTCAGATAAAGATGAACGTCGATCACTGAAACCAGAACCGTTGTTTCCAACGGAAAAACCGCCAGAGCTACTGGCCGGTGATGATGAGAGTCGTATAGTTTCCTGCCCTTGAAACTCACCGGCATCAATGCCAGAAGTCTGAGGTTGTGGAGGGTGGGTCAGCGCCGTTGGAAGAAGCTGATCTTCAGGACGCACTTCACCAAGTGCACGGTTCAGCGTACTGAACAGAAAGTTATGAACGGTTCTGCCATCACGAAAGCGAACTTCATGCTTGGTTGGATGAACATTGACATCCACCAGCGCGGGGTCAAGCTCCAGATAAAGAACAAACGTTGGATGTCGGCCACCATACAGCACATCACGATACGCCTGACGAACCGCATGTCCCACCAGTTTATCCCGGATAACACGACCGTTAACAAAAAAGTACTGTAAGTCTGCACTGGACCTGGAAAAGGTTGGCAACCCTACCCAGCCATACAGTTTTAAACCGGAGACCTCGACATCAATGATCACCGCATTTTCAATAAATTTGGGGCCACACAGCGCTGCAACACGACGATCCTTCTCTGCCTGAGTCGATGCAGGACGCAACTGATGAATACTGCGCTGGTTATGACGAAGCGTGAACCCTACATCAAAGCGGGATAGCGCCAGACGTTTAACCACTTCTTCCAGGTGAGAAAATTCAGTCTTTTCAGTACGCAGAAACTTCCGCCGGGCAGGGGTATTGAAGAACAAATCTTTAACTTCGATGGTTGTACCCACAGGATGAGGCGCAGGCATCACCTGAGCCTCCATATCCCGGCCTTCAACTCTTGCCTGCCAGCCAGATTCCTGTTCTTCAACATTAGACGTCAATGTAAGCCTGGAAACAGAGCTGATAGAAGCAAGAGCCTCACCTCGGAACCCGAGGGTCGCCACACCTTCCAGGTCTTCCAACTCAGAGATCTTGCTGGTTGCATGGCGAGAAAGCGCCAGCGCCAACTCATCCTTAGGAATACCATAGCCATCATCACGGATACGAATCAGCTTAACACCACCGTTTTCTACCTCCACAGTCAGGCGTTTCGCACCCGCATCAATGCTGTTTTCCAACAGTTCCTTCACCACAGAGGCAGGACGCTCCACCACCTCACCAGCAGCAATCTGGTTAGCCAGTCGATTATCAAGGAGGCGGATGGGCTTCATAACGTTTTGTTACTCTGTCGCTAAATCTTTTCAATATTAATTGGGAATTACCAGCACCTGACCGACTCGGATATTGTTGGCGCTTGATAGCCGGTTAGCTCTCCGCAGGTCATTCATGCTGATATCAAACTGATCAGCAATCTCTGACAAGGTATCCCCCGGCTTGATCACATAGCGTGATGGACGGGCTTTAAGGGTACCATCCTGCTTCCACTTGGCAACCAGTGTGTCAGGTGGAGGCTTTTTATAGAACCAGCTTTTGGCACCATTAAAAATAGCTTTAGCTACCATTTTCTGGTGATTACTGCTCTTCAATTTTCGAGCTTCTTCAGGGTTGGTGATAAACCCGGTCTCCACCAGAATGGATGGGATATCCGGTGACTTCAACACAACAAAACCTGCCTGCTCCACCTGTTTTTTATGCAACCGGTTAATACCGCCAATATTAGCCAGTACTTTATTACCCACCTCAAGGCTGGACGAAAGTGTTGAGGTCATCGACAGATCCAACAGTACCCCCGCCAGAACATCATCTTTATCTCCAAGGGAAATACCACCCTCACCTCCAATCTGATCCGATGCATTTTCCTTCTGGGCCAACCAGCGGGCAGTTTCCGAAGTTGCACCACTGCGGGAAAGAGCAAAAACAGAGGCCCCCTTGGCCCTGCGATCTTTAAATCCATCCGCATGAATGGAGATAAACAGATCCGCCTTACTGTCTCTGGCAATCTGGGTACGCCGGCGCAGGTCAATGTAATAGTCGCCAGTACGAACCAGCACTGGCCGGAAACCCTTCTCCCTGCTTAGCAAAGCAGCAAGCTCTTTGGCAATCGCCAGTGTCACATGCTTTTCATAACCGCCACCATAGGCAATGGCCCCGGGGTCTTCGCCACCATGCCCCGCATCTATGGCTACAACAATATCCCGAAAACCCACAGGTTTCTGTTTTACAACGGGCTTTGGTTTTCTGCTCTCATCGTCAAACAGATCAACCACCAAACGGTGGCCATAAGTCGCATTAGGCTTTAACAGAAAGCTTTCACTGGCTACTTTCTCGCTGAGATCCAGCACAATACGCAGATCCTTCTGGTTACGGGAACCATGCCGGATTTTTTGAATGGGTGTTCCCTTCAGCTGCAGGCCGCTGAACGTACCGCTGAGCCTTGCACCATCGACATCAATAACCAGTCGACTGGGATTACTCAGATGAAACTTGTTATGTTCAACCGCATCAGAAACATCAAACACCAGACGTGTTTTATCCGGCGATCGCCAGAGTCTGACATTTTTAATCAGTTTATAGACCGCTTCAGCTACCTGGGCTTTGAGAACATAAAACCCTACCACCAGAATACCAAGCTGTTTTACAAATCGCCGCCTGTTATCTGCAAATACTGGTTCAACACCACCTTTCCCTACTTGCTCTTCATACAAACCAGCAGAGTCTTTCTTACCGGTAAATATCGCTGATAGTGTTTTCAGAATTCGGCGAACAATCCCTGTCCTCTGACTCATCCACCCTCCTGCAGCGCTCTTATTATTTTCAGCGCTTTATTCCCTGCGTCAGTACCTGCGACGATAGTCGCTTTCCTTCCAGGCAGATCATAGTCAAAAGTGATTTCCAAATCAGCTTCAGGCAGCTCGCCCTGCCCACGGGATGGCCACTCAACCAGACAGAGTGCCGCTTCACTGAAGTAGTCCCGACCGCCAATAAACTCCAGTTCTTCTGGGTCAGCGAGACGATAAAGGTCGAAATGATAAACCTTGTGGCCATTCACTTCATAAGGTTCGACCAGTGTATAGGTAGGACTTTTCACTGCACCCTGATGCCCCAGGTTTCGAAGCACGCCACGACAGAACGTGGTTTTCCCCGCCCCAAGATCACCATGCAGAAAAACAATACCCTGGTCACCCAGAGCTTCTGCCAGATGCTCCCCCAGTGCCACCATGGCCTCTTCATTTTCTATCAGCAGTTCATATCTGCCTTGCATAAGCCTTTCCATCACAGCCAGTCACCAGTGCCCAAAACGAAGAAAAGTTTTTCGCGGCAAAGGCCTGATTTGAAATTAACCAATTATAAAATTCAGTCGTTGTCTAATGACGGGGATCAGCTCGGTCGCCCGTAAACCCGTTTCGCCTTGGCCAGCAACCACCTCATCTGCCGCCAAGGCATGGAGCCAGGTCGCCATTTGGGCGGCCTTGAAAGGTTCCAGCCCTTGTGCAAGCAATGCACCAATAACACCGCTGAGCACGTCCCCCATCCCTGCCACTGCCATACCAGGATTTCCCTCAGAGCACAGTGCTGTGTTTTGGCCATCGAAAATCAGAGTCCCAGCCCCTTTTAATAACAGGGCAATATCCGCTTGCCGATCAGGCCCTCTCTCTCCAACCCTTTTATCGCCAAGAAGAGCGGCTAATTGTCCATGGCTGTCAGCTAGCGCGGCAAATCGATTTTTCTGAATCGTGGGCACATCAAGCCCTGATAAGCGAGCCAATTCCCCAGGATGAGGCGTTAAAATCATCGGAGACTTTCGCCCCTTTAGCAATTGTGGATGATCCGATAAAAGATTCAGAGCATCCGCATCCAACACGATCGGGCACTCTGCAGCCAGTGCATCCTTCAGCAGTTTCAGTCCCCAGTCATCTCTACCTAAGCCGGGTCCAATTACAATGACATTCTTTCCTTCAGTAAGAGAACCCAGACCTGAGCGACCTTTTATCGAGGTACCCATCACTTCTGGGCAGCGAACCGCCAGTGCTGTCAGATGACGCTTCCTGGTAACAACAGTGACACGGCCCGCACCACATTGGATGGCAGTTTCAGCTGCCATGATAATAGCCCCGGGCATCCCTTTGTTACCACCAATCAGCAGCACATGCCCAAAATCGCCTTTATGAGCCGCCCTGCTTCTTGGAGAAAGCCATCCCTGAAACTGCCCCGGCGTAACTCGCCGACAGCCAGAAACAACCGATTGATACACCGAATCAGGCACTCTCAGATTATTAAAAACCAGCTCTCCACAATACTCAGGGCCTTGCCCCGTCATCAGCCCTTGTTTCAGGCCAATAAAAGAGACCGTCAGCACTGCCTTAACAGCACATCCCAACGGAGCACCTGTGTCCGCACAGAGACCAGAAGGAATATCCACCGCACACACAGGACTTTCAAGATGATTAAGGCGTTTTACTACTTCTTCATAATCGCCATGAATATGTCCAGATAACCCGGTACCCAGCATGGCATCCACAACCACATCAGCGCACAGCGACTGTTTGCTATCGTAGGGTCGAATAACAACGCCAGCCTCAGTGCAGGCCTGCCAGGCAATCAGGGCATCGCCAGAAAGCTTTGCAGGATCCTTGAGCGAAAGGACAGAAACCCTTAAGCCTTTTTCTTGTGCCAGTTTGGCCACCAGATAACCGTCACCTCCATTATTCCCAGCACCACAAAGCACCAGTAGAGTGTTCACTTTTGGCCAACGACGGGAAACTGCGTCCATCACAGCCTGCGCAGCACGGTTCATCAGCTCAAAGCCGGGGATACCTTCCCGGTGAATTGCCACATGATCCAGCTGACGAACCTGATCTGCTGTATAGAGAGACTCTGGTAAGCTCTTATTCATAAGCGTGCTCGCGATGATACAATGCAGATTGTATTCTGCTTTCAAACTATGCCAAAAGAGTTAATCCAATTCAGTGTCTGAACAGTCATCTTTACAGTCCACTTTAACCACATTGACAGACTCATCGCCAGCACCGGATATGGAAAATTTGGCTGATAACATTCGCATCTGGGCCAGAGAGCTTGGCTTTCAAGAGATCGGGATCGCGGAAGCAAAAGTTCCACAAAGTGATATTCAGCACCTGAGTAGCTGGCTGGAAAAAGGCTATCACGGCGATATGACCTATATGGCTCAGCATAAAGAACTTAGAGCACACCCGGATCAACTGCACCCCGGATCACTCAGGGTTATTTCGGCACGCATGGATTACCTGCCAGCAGACACAGAAACCGTCAAACTGCTGAGTGAGCCGGACAAAGCCTATATATCCCGTTATGCACTGGGTCGCGACTACCATAAGTTAGTCCGAAAGCGGCTAACCCAACTGGGTAAGCAGATCGAGGCTGCCGTTGGTGAACACGGTTATCGTGCTTTTGTGGACAGTGCGCCAGTAATGGAGCGCCCATTAGCTCAACAGGCTGGACTGGGCTGGATGGGAAAACACTCTCTGATACTGAACCGACAGGCAGGTTCCTTTTTCTTCCTTGGTGAACTGTTCACCAACCTGCCCCTGCCTGTGGATAAGCCCTATGAGAGCAATCACTGCGGTCGTTGCACCTCCTGTATCGATAAGTGTCCCACTCAAGCGATTGTTGCGCCTTACCAGGTGGATGCCCGCCGCTGTATTTCTTACCTGACCATCGAAAACAAAGGCCCCATCCCTGAAGAACTTCGCCCACTGATGGGAAATCGTATCTATGGCTGCGATGACTGTCAGCTGGCCTGCCCCTGGAACCGTTTTGCCAAACCTACTCAGGAAAGTGACTTCCAACCTCGTCATCACCTGGATACCAGTAACCTGATCGATCTATTCAACTGGAGTGAAGCACAGTTTCTGGAGCGAACAGCAGGCTCGCCTATCCGCAGGGCCGGTTATGACAGCTGGCTGCGGAATATTGCTGTTGCGCTGGGGAATGCCCCTACTGATGAAACCATCATTGCAGCACTGCAAAACCGCCTGAACTATCCATCAGAGCTGGTTCATGAACATATTCAATGGGCGTTGAAGCAACACACTTCTGGAACTTATAATAACCAATCGATCAGAAACTCAACCCAAATTATATAGGCAAACTGAAGCGAGGCAGTGACAAGTCTTTATAAAGCGCTAACAGCCTCAATATCAATACGGTTAGCACAGCAGTAACAATAGTTAAATCGCTGTTATTGATGACCGGTTCCAGAAATACAAACACAGCACCTCCCACCATAGCAGCAGATGCATAGATTTCCTTTCTCAGCACCATGGGCACCTCACCGGCCAATATATCCCGGATGGCTCCACCACCACATCCAGTTAATACACCCATCATAATAGCGACCACCGGCTCCACACCAAACGACAACGACTTCGTAACGCCGATCACTACAAAAACAGCTAACCCCAGGGCATCAGACACCTGCAGAATCCACTTACTGCGCTCATGCCACTGACGAACAACAATGGCAAACAGCGTCGTTGCAAGAATAACCAGCAGGTAAAGCGTGTCCTTAATCCAGAACACGGGTGTGGAAGAGAGTAAAACATCCCGAATAGTCCCCCCTCCGACAGCGGTTACAAAGGCAAGCACCATTGCACCAAACAAATCCATGTCTTTCCGACAAGCAAGCCAGACACCACTAATTGCAAAAACTGTAGTACCAAAAAGGTCGAGAATATAAAGCAGCATTAACGAATCTACGGAAAAAGGTCATTGGAATGTAAATTATAAGTTCGCCTTACACGGCCAGATATAGTCATATACCTGTATTCTTTCTGAATAAATTCAGGCTGTTCGTCTTTTTACTCCTGATGAGGATTAACAGCCATAAATAAACCCGATATTTACAGTGGCAGGCTGACAGCGGAAGAGTATCAACGCAACTTTGCTGATATAAAGCCTGCACTCAGTGATTACGAAACTCATATTGAAGCCAGCCGATGTATCTACTGTGACGCAGCTCCCTGTATCCCTGCCTGTCCGACCGGCATTAAGTGGACTTTGTCAAAGTATTGGCCTGGATCAATTGAGAAAACAGTTTAGTGCCGTTTTTCTGGGTCTTGGTTGGGTGGCTGCAATACACTGGGCCTAGAAGGAGAACAAGTGGCGGGCGTTGAGGACGCCCTTTCAGCCATATCACGGCTGCGTCAGTGCAATGATCTGAGCCAACTGCCGGTTGGTAAGCGCATTGTAATGATTGGTGGTGGCAACACGGCTATTGATATAGCCTGCCAGTGCAAACGACTGGGAGCCGAAGAGATCATCATTGCCTACCGTCGTGGTAGTCAGTGGATGTCTGCAACACCGCACAAACAGGCTTTTGCCCGAGACAATTGCGTTCGAATCCTTAGCTGGGTTCAACCATCATCTTTACTCACAGAAGACGGTAGAGTCACCGGGATCAATCTGGAAAAAACGACTTTAGACGTCAATGACAACCTGTAAGGCACAGGTGAGATTACCACTATACCGATAGACACACTTTACAAAGCTATAGGTCAGTACTTCCTGACAGACTGGAAGTATCTGAACCTGAACTACAAAACCATCGCCAGCACTGATCAGAATAGCTGTATTCATTACGGTCGCTGCTATGCGGCCTGTGAAGATACCTCCCACCAGGCTATTGCCATGACATTTACAAAAAACGCCACTGAGCATCGGTTTGATGTAATTAATGATGCTTGCGTGGGTTGCAACCTTTGCCAGATCACCTGTCCGGTCGAAAACTGTATATCCATGGTCAGGCAGCAAACCGGCAAGCCTGATCTGAACTGGACACAAAACCCAAACAATTCTGCGAGGGAAAACCGAGCAAGAAGAGGGCCATTAGCAAGCAAAAACTCATTAATAAACGGTAAAAGGCTGAAGTAGAAACACAGTTGTGTCATTTTTCAGCCTGTTTAACTGATAATCAGCTTATAAAATAACCGGCAACTGCCTGACCAACTCAATTTTATCTGCAGACATTTCAGCTCCCCAGGCCATAACCTCCACTCCTGCTTCGACAGCTTTTTTCAGGGCTTCAGCATAAACCGGATCAATCTCTTTAGCAGCCGATACACGATCGATACCAGTATGCTGAACGCAGAAAAACAATACCGCCCGGTCACCACCCGCAACCATCTGTGTAAGCTCACGCAGGTGTTTTGTGCCCCGGCTGGTTACGGCATCCGGAAACAGGCCAAATCCATCTCCCATCGCCAGCGTGACACTTTTGACCTCGACATAACAGTCTACCAGCCCCTCCTGCTGAAGCAGCAAATCAATACGACTGTTCTCTTCACCATAAGGAACCTCACGACGGATATGCTGGTATTCAGACAGTTCCTGAACTTCGCCTGCCATTAGCAGTTCTTCCACCAGGGCATTGGCGCGCCCGGTGTTCAGCCCGGCCAACGTTATGCGCTCTTCACCATCAAAAATTACCGGGATCTCCGCTTGCTCCCAGGTACAGGGGTATTTTCGCTTGGGATTTTTAGAGTCTGAGTACCACACCCGGTAACCCGGGTAGAGGCAGTTCTTCATGGAGCCGGTATTTGGGCAATGGAGGGTAATTTGAGAACCATCTGACAACTCAACATCCGCCATAAAACGTTTGTACCGTCTTATAAGGCGCGCCTCCGAGAGGTGACTATCGTATTTCATTACAATGACTCATTACTCAGGTGCTGTTGACATAAGACTCGTGTAGCCCAAAACGCTCTGATTTGAGCTGAGCCGGCAAACTTATGTCAACAGAACCTAAATTCATTAATTTACTTATTGATATTCTAAACTAGAATTTTAAGATAATCGTTGATCATTCCTGTATCTGCAGGGCTGATAAGCCCACAGAATCAGGTGGACAGCTGATAGAGACCATAATATCAGTTGACCTGAGCAGATGTTTTGGTCAATGTCAGAAAGCGGATGACATTTTTTTATGGCGTCTTGCCATGGGTTTTGGTAGTTTCTCCGCTTCTTCAAGGAAGGCAAGAGGCAAGTGCCATGAGCTTTTGTTCTCGCCAGGCACCCATGGTGTTGACCTTGGCTTTCAGGGAGCCGGTTTACCGGCAGTTACAGAGGGATCGCAGAGGCTGCTGTCAACAGGCAGAATGCGAGCGCCTCTAAATGGAGAGATCCAGGATTGTTGTTCCCCTGGCTCATGAATAGAAGGTGGTGAGGCTGTAATCATGTCAGCACAGAAAAACGCGGATACAGGCAATCTGCTCAAATCGTTTACTCCATACCAGGAAAAGGATGGGGAAACGTACATGAATGAGCAACAGGTTGCTCACTTCACCCAGATCCTGCTGAACTGGAAGCGGGAACTGATGGAAGAAGTGGATCGTACAGTGAATCATATGCAGGATGATGCCGCGAACTTCCCGGACCCTGCTGATCGCGCCAGTCAGGAAGAAGAGTTCAGCCTTGAACTTAGAACCCGTGACCGTGAGCGGAAACTGATCAGAAAAATCGATAGCACTCTGGCTCGGATTGAAGAGGATGATTATGGCTTCTGCGACAGCTGCGGCGTAGAAATCGGTATTCGTCGTCTGGAAGCCAGACCAACAGCCACACTTTGTATTGACTGCAAGACTCTGGCTGAAATAAAGGAAAGGCAGCTGGGTAACTGATGAAACCAGGTGTTGAAATCAGCCTGTTAGTGCCAGGGCTGTGTTACATTCAGTTTCACAGCCTGGTTCTCAATGACATTCGTTCATACCTCCCTGCCTGAACCAGCTACCCTGAACAGCACAGTGGTTGTTAGCAGCCTCCTATTGCCTGTTTCAATAAATTCCTGAACCATTTTTTGCCTGACTCATAATCTCTACATATGGGCAACACACTGAGTAACACAAGCTACATCGGACGTTTTGCTCCTTCACCATCCGGCCCTCTGCACTTTGGCTCACTAGTTGCCGCTCTGGCCAGTTATCTGGACGCCCATGCCCATCAGGGAAAATGGCTGGTTCGAGTGGAAGATATTGATCCTCCCAGAGAGCAGCCTGGTGCCGCAGGTCTCATTCTTAAGACGCTGGAAGTCTATGGTCTACAATGGGATGGCAGTGTGCTGTTTCAAAGTGATCGCAGCAAAGACTATGATGAGGTGCTGAATACACTGCTGCTTGAAGAAAAACTTTATCCGTGTATCTGCACCCGCAAAAGACTTGCCGGACTCAATGGTGTCTACCCCGGCTACTGTCGCAAGAATCGTATTATCCCCAAACAACCCCACGGGTTGAGACTTCTATGTAATGATCAAATCATTCAATTTCGGGATCGAATTCAAGGTGAACAGTCGTTTGACTTAAGCACTCTGGGAGACTTTATTCTCAAACGCAAGGATGGTCTGTACGCCTATCAACTGGCCGTCTGCGCTGATGACCATTTTCAGGGAATCACTCATATCGTCAGAGGTGTAGACCTTCTGGACTCAACCCCAAGACAGATCTATCTACAGAGTCAATTGGATTTCCCGCACCCCGTATATGCTCATGTTCCGGTTATCACACAGAGCAATGGCAACAAACTCAGCAAGCAGAACCATGCTCCTGCCATACCTCTAGAAAACCCACGCCCGACAATGATCAAGGCATTGACTGCATTAGGGCTTAAGCCAGTACCCGACCTTTTGATGAATTCTATTGAGGATATACTCTCCTGGGGAGTACAAAACTGGTCAACCAATACTATAGTTGGCAAAAGAGAGATTTTACAGGACACTCTTTGACCAAACCTACCCCTGTTCAGCGGAACATGTTATACATGGTTGAATAATTCACATCCAGTGCCCTGAGGTATCTGGAGATGAGCCCGAAAAAGATGTGTTCAAGGAGCGAATATGTCGATAGTCCTCAAAACAGCTTTTGTGGCTGCTCTTTCCTTTTTCTCTTTCTCTTCCAACCTGGTGGCCAATACCCTGGCTTTTGCCTCTCCAGGCTTAGCCTCCGACAGCCCTGCTGCAGAGAGTTCTGATTTCTGCAATGCTGCAAGAAGAACCCGGGAGCAACTTATCCGTCAGGAGCCGTCTATAAGCACTAAAGCACCACTCCATACACAAGATGCTTCATCTTGCTTTACACCGGATGAAAACCTGAGCTTTGTTGCAACCCTTGAAGCCCAAAGAGTACTCGGAGCCAATGCGCCCTGGTATGAAGAACTCAGCCGCGATATTACTACTCGGGTGACTGAAGCCTGTGACATTATGGGTTATGAAAATAGCGACTTCAGCCGTGCCTACGACCACTGCCTGGAAAGCCGCTACGAAGAACTGATGGGGCCATACGAAGAAAAATACACTAAAGAGTCCACTAAGTACCTTCGTAAACGTCAGCAGGTAGCTGATAGCCTGGTAGTACGCTGCGATGCATCACTGAGCGTGAAGCGCAATCGCCTTCCCAGAGATATGCGTTTTCCAGTGGCCTGGTATAACTCCGACAGCCAGTCTGTACCCAGCTGGTTACTGGAAGAAAAGATAGATGACGATGAATGGCTGGAGAAAATTGGCAAGCTGAAACTCGATAATATTATGGAAGATGTACTGGGCAGCGACTGTCCGGGAGAAATGATCTATTGGGTGACTTACGACTCACCAGGTCTTTAGTTCCATATAACAACAGCCTTAAGTCCTTGAATACATTCAACGATACTTAAGGCTGTTGCAAGCGCTCAGGTAAGCAGTCAGGAGCCCACCGAGTTGAATACTTTTTGTTCCATTTCAACACCTCCAGAAATACACCAGCTTCGTGATGCCCATCTGTTTTTCTGGCCAGAGATAATTTCCGAAGCTAGCTGTCAACAGGTCTACTCAGAGCTACTCTCTACACTACCCTGGCAGCAGGAGTATATAACCATTTATGGTAAAACCCTTCCTATTCCCAGGCTTCAAGTATGGATGGGAGATGCTGATGCAAACTATCAGTATTCTGGACTGGAACTATCGCCGCATCCGTGGAACCCAACAATACAGACTATGAAACAACAGATTGAGTCTATATGTGGTCATAACTTCAACTCCGTTCTGATTAATCTTTATCGTAACGGCCAGGACAGCAATGGCTGGCACAGCGATGATGAACCGGAGCTGGGAGAAAACCCGATCATCGCATCGTTCAGCCTGGGAGCCACTCGACGATTCCGGCTGAGACACAAATACAGAAAAGACCTAAAACCTTACACTTTTGACCTGATATCAGGTTCTTTAATGGTGATGGCGGGCAGCACCCAGAAGTACTGGCAACACTGCCTGACAAAAACGGCAAAGCAGGTGGAACCAAGAATCAATCTAACCTTCCGAAAGACATTAAGGGGTATTGATAATTAGTCATGCACTCCCTAACTCCCTAATGACAAAGAAAAAACCACAACTATTTTGCGGTTTCCCCATATAACCATTACCATGTCTGTCCAACCGCGAAACTGTACCGATGTAATATGTATATCTACCGTCTCGTCCTGCTTCTGGTGATAGGTATTTACCTTTTTTCTCCGGCCATTATGGGTTGGTGGATTACGTTTGGTGAGCAGTGGTACCAGCCCTGGATTCTCTGGTTCATCCTGATTGTTGCAGGCTTTACCCTTCAGGTCAGGGGTAACAGCAATGAGCTTTGAACTGGAACACATCCTTCTCGTCAGTGTTATCTACCTGGCCATTCTTTTTCTCTGTGCCTGGGCCACTGACCGGGAAATTATACCTAGAAAGGTAGTTCACCATCCGGCTACCTACATACTGTCACTGGGCATATATGCCAGTAGCTGGGCCTACTATGGCAGTATCGGGGTAGCTCACGACGATGGTTATGTTTTTCTCGGGTTCTATTTTGGTCTGAGCGGTGCATTTTTACTGGCTCCGGTATTGCTGGTTCCAATTTTAAGAATAACGTCAACCTACCAGCTCAGTTCACTGGCAGATGTACTGGCCTTCCGGTTTCGTAGCCCCGTTGCTGGCACACTCAGCACCCTGCTTTTGCTTTTTATCACCTTTCCCCTGCTTGCCCTCCAAATACAGGCAGTGGCCGACAGTGTTTATTTATTAAGCGATGAAGCATCACCAGAAATACTGGCTTTCGGTTTCTGCATCATGGTCACCCTGCTCACCATGATGTTTGGCACCCGCCACCTGGCCAGTCGCCATCAGCACGATGGACTGGTTGTCGCCATTGCCTTTGAGTCACTACTGAAACTGCTCATTATGGCTTTACTGGGAACCATCGTTATTTTCCAGATATTCGGTGGGTTCTCAGAGCTGAATGGCTGGCTTGAAGCCAACTCAGAAGTAATCATTGGCATGAACTCCCACCTGGAAGATGGCCCATGGCGAACAACACTGCTGATGTTCTTTGCTTCCGCGGTAGTTATGCCTCATATGTTCCATATGACGTTTGCTGAAAATCGCGATATGAAGATGCTGTTTACAGCCAGCTGGGGACTCCCATTTTTTCTATTATTATTAAGTATCTCAACCCCGCTGATTCTCTGGGCCGGCCTTAAAATTGGCAGTCAATACCCACCCGAATATTTCCCACTCGCTATCGGACATGCACTGGACAGCCGATGGTTGACGATCATCGCCTATATTGGCGGCCTTTCCGCAGCCAGCGGACTCTTTATTGTAACCTCACTGTCCCTCTCATCCATGCTGCTTAATCACGTTATTCTCCCGCTTCATCAGACGAAAGAGCCGGCTCAGGTACAAAAGAATATTTACCGCTGGCTCACCAATGTTAAACGCCTGATCATTGCTACACTGATTCTGGCTACTTATGGGTTTTACCGGCTGCTTCACAATGAAGTAGATATGTATAGCCTGAGTATTGTCGCCTATGTTGGTGCACTGCAACTGTTGCCAGGCACCCTGTCTACGCTTTACTGGGGCAAAGCCAATCATAAAGGGCTGATTCTCGGTATTCTTACAGGCACCACTGTCTGGTTCTTTACCCTGATGCTGCCTTTGACGATGGGGCTTGAGATTTTCCCAATACGCAGTGTCAACTTCGGCACCATCACTAACGATGGCTGGTACATTGCTGCAGCTTCATCATTGGTCGTGAATGTTCTGGTGTTTTACCTGTTTTCCAGTTTTACCAGAATGTCTGACGAAGAGAGCAGTGCTGCCGCCGCCTGTCTCGTTCGAGAAGTCAGTCAGCAGCCGTACAAAATTCCCAAAGCGCGCTCCTCTTACGAATTTCAGGAAATACTCAGTGCACCTCTGGGGCCTGTTGCGGCCCAGACAGAAATCAATAAAGCACTGACTGATCTGAATATGCGCCCGGATGATAACCGACCGCATTCACTGAGACGGCTCAGGGATCGCATTGAAAAAAACCTCTCAGGTCTAATGGGGCCGACCATTGCCCACGAAATTGTTAATTCTTTTCTACCGCTGGATGTTGAAAACGATTACGTGCCAAAAGACATCCATTTCATGGAGTCCCGCCTGGAAGCCTACCACTCCAAACTAACAGGACTTGCTGGCGAGCTGGACAGCCTGAGACGCTACCACAGAGATACCCTGAACAGCCTGCCAATGGCTGTCTGCTCAATTGATAACTCTGCAACCGGCCCATTAAACAGCTCTGGTGAGGTTATGCTGTGGAATCAGGCAATGACGGCATTGACCGGCATTTGCGCCGAAGATGTTCTGGGAATGCCCTTGAAAACCATTCCTGCTCCCTGGAATCAGATCCTGAGTAATTTTATTCATCTTCCAGAGAGCCACCTGACCAAGCATCGTATCGAAATGAATGGTGCTACCCACTATTTCAGCCTCCACAAAGCATCAATACAGGCACCGGTTTCCGGTACCGGTGGTAATCAGGTGATGCTACTGGAAGATCAGACCGAAACCCAAATGCTGGAAGAGCAGCTATTCCATAGTGAACGACTGGCGTCTATCGGTCAGCTGGCTGCAGGCGTAGCTCATGAAATTGGTAACCCGATTACCGGTATTGACTGTCTTGCTCAGGAGATGGGTGCCCTCTCATCGGATCCGGATATCCAGCAAAGTTCGCGCCAGATACTGGAACAAACCAAAAGGGTGAGTCGTATCGTTCAAACTCTGGTTTCTTACGCCCATTCTGGCCAGAAGGGTGGTAACCAACGCCGGGACAATAACGAAGCATCGTCACTTGCAGAGCCTGTAGAGGTCTCCAGCACGATTCAGGAGGCCATCAGCCTGTTGCAATTGAGCCATAAGAACAGCAATATCGTATTCCGTAATCTGTGCTCTGACGGTCTTTGCGTCAGCGGCAACAGCCAGAAGTTACAACAAGTGTTTATCAATCTGCTGAAAAATGCCGCAGATGCCTCAGATTTAGAGGGTGTTGTTTCAGTCAGCACTACTGCCAATCAACACACGGTTACTATCCGTGTTGAAGATCAGGGACATGGCATTCCCAAAACGATACAGGAAAAGCTGTTTGAGCCATTTTTCACCACTAAAGAGGCTGGCAAAGGTACCGGCCTTGGTCTGGCATTGACCTGGAATATTGTCGAAGAGCACTTTGGCAGTATTCAGGTGGTTAGTCCGCTGGATTCGGTGACTGGGCGAGGCTCCTGTTTCATTATCTCGCTGCCACGCCATGAGTCGGAATCCGTTTTTGTGGAGCAGCCTTTGGAATTTCAGGGGGATATGGCATGAGTCAGGGCCAGATACTGATTGTCGAAGATGAAGAAATTATCAGAGCATCGTTGCGACGACTGCTGGAACGACAAGGGTATGGCGTCACAGAGGCAGGCTCTGTCCATGAGGCTGAAGCTCTTCTTCGGCAGCAGCCTGATCTCCAAAAACCTGAAGCCAGTGAAAAGTTTGCTCTGATCATCAGTGACCTCAGGCTTCCCGGAAAGCCAGGAACCGAAATGATTAACCTGGCCAATGGTATTCCGGTACTCATCATGACCAGCTATGCCAGCCTGAATTCAGCGGTTTCCACCATGAAGCAGGGAGCTGTGGACTATATTGCCAAACCATTCGACCATGCAGAAATGCTGCAGAGAGTTGCCGAAGCCATTGAAAAGCAACCCAATTTGAACACTGAGAGCTCTGCCAAAACCAACGCAGAAGCCATGGATAACGAACATCTCAGCAACCCCGGGAATGGCTTCAATGGTATTTTAGGGCAGTGCGATGGCATGCATCTGCTATTCCGACAAATTAAAAAAGTGGCGCCAACTGATGCCACGGTATTGATTCAAGGGGAGTCCGGAACGGGTAAGGAGCTGGTCGCCAAAGCTATTCACGAGAATAGTCGCCGTATCAATGG
This sequence comes from uncultured Endozoicomonas sp., assembly GCA_900299555.1. Lineage (GTDB taxonomy): Bacteria > Pseudomonadota > Gammaproteobacteria > Pseudomonadales > Endozoicomonadaceae > Endozoicomonas. The sequence continues at coordinate 1,367 of OODV01000054.1, read as the reverse complement.
CCCCATGATTTCGGTTAACTGTGCAGCAATTCCGGAAACGCTGATTGAGTCGGAACTTTTTGGTCACGAAAAAGGTTCATTTACCGGTGCTACAGCCGCTCGAACCGGTCTGATTGAAGCTGCTAATGGTGGTACCCTGTTCCTGGATGAAATTGGTGAGCTGCCACTGGAAGCACAGGCACGACTTTTACGGGTTCTCCAGGAAGGTGAAATTCGTCGTGTAGGTTCAGTGCAATCCCAATCTGTGGATGTTCGCCTGATTGCCGCCACCCACAGAAACCTAAGACAGCTCTCTTCACAGAATGAATTTCGTGAAGACCTTTACTACCGGCTGAAAGTGGTTGAACTACGCATCCCTCCTCTCAGGGAAAGAGGCAGTGATATTTTGATGCTGGCAGAAAAGCTGTTGGCCAAAACCTGTAAAAAAATGGATTTGGAACTGTTTTCTCTGGCTCCGGAAACAATGGCGGCGATTTCTCAGTATCAATGGCCGGGTAATGTTCGGGAAATGGAGCACGCCATCGAACGGGCGGTGATTCTCTCAGAAGACAATATCATTACACCGGAAAATCTGGACATTGATGTTCGGGTTAAACAGACACTGTTCCGACAGGATTCTGAAGAGTTACAGGACGGCCTGACACTGGAGGACTACTTCCAGCGTTTTGTCTTGGAGCATCAGGATCAGATGACCGAAACTGAGCTGGCCCAGAAACTGGGTATCAGCCGGAAAACGCTTTGGGAGCGACGACAGCGCCTTGGTATTCCTCGAAAGAAGACCACGGCAACATGACTGCTCAAAATAGTATAGGGCCTGCTGACGTTCTGTTATGAGCCACCCGAAGGGCGTACCAGGCGCTCCTATGCCTTCGTTGCAACATTTTGAAGGGCAACTAGCTAGACCTTTGCCATCGTTAAAACCCGGCTATGGCAATCCATGGCACACTCACCACAGCCACTGCATAGACTAATACCAATCGCTTTTTCTAAATCCTTTAGCTGATGCCAGCTATGCTCAGACATCATTATCAAGCGTTTTATCTGGAACAGATGTCTCGTCGACCACAGCTACCCGAAGGTTTTGAGGATGTTGATTTTCAGCATGCTGCCCGTCATGCAGATGATAACCGTGAATGCATCCGGTTGTTGGGGCTGTCATTTATTCAACAAGGACACTCTGTTTCTGAGACATCCAAACTGCTTAAAGTCACCAATGATGCGGTACATGACTGGCTGCATCGATTTAAAGATGGCGGCCTTCCAGCTATGAAGGATCAAGGTGGAAGGGGACGAAAATCCATAATCCCTAAAGAATCTCATGATGAATTCAAAGAAGCCGTTCTCCACTTGCAGGACGAAAAATATGG
>OODV01000156.1 GCA_900299555.1 uncultured Endozoicomonas sp. | reverse complement strand
CACGGGTAAAGCTGAAAAAACTCTACCCATCAATCCCATTGAAATGATGTACTAGCTCAGTCAATTAAAGAAATGACTTCTGCACTACCGTCACCCGGATAAGGTTCATGATTGGCCCCTGGGTAGGCATAACCATTAATAAAGAGCCTTCTTGGCTTATCTGATGTATTAGGGCCACTGAAATGAACCAGGCAGGGATGAACATAAAGCATATCTCCCGGCTCCATAATCACAGCCATTTTCTGACCATGCTTTTCCTGCCGGTATTCCTTACCAATTTGCTGATTACCTTTCACTGGTGAGCAATCATCGTGAGAGCGGAGAATTACATAGAGTCCGCCATTCTCTTCTCCCATTGGGTCAATAGCTGCCATGGTTTGAACAAAACTGCCATTACCTTTTATATCCAACCAGCGCTTATCAAAGTTCCGCCGATTATCAATATCCCGGTGAACATCGTATTCAACACCGTCTCCAGGTTGCTTGGGATGAATTTGATTAATCAGGTGAGTCGCTCTTGAGCTATCCAGAATCTGGGCTACATTTTTTCTTAGTTGAGGGTGCCTGCCATAAGCCAGTAATTCAGGAAACTTTGCGCCAGCCCAGACAATTCGTTTAATTACCGGCAGTGAGCCTTGGCCAACAGACCCCAGAACATATAGTGTTCCACCTGAATAAAGTTTCTCTTCTGACTGATTACCCGACCATGGAACCTCAGCCACACTGCCCAGAGCTATCTGAATATGATGCTCAAGATCGTCCAGCTCTTCCCCTTGAAAAAAGCTTTGCTGAATCAGGTAGCCATTCTCACGATAGAACGTTAGCTGATCCTCAGACAGCACAGAGGCAAAGCTGCTATGACATATAAACACTACGGTTAGTAGAGATGCAATCCGGAACACTGGCATACATTCCCTCTGAAAATAGTCCTGAGTAAGACAAGTTGATTTCAGAAGAAGATACAAATAAAAAGCTGGCAATTATTACCAGCTATCAATCAAAAAGAGCTGTACCCCCAAGAGGAGCAAACATGAAGCATCATAAAGCTACTCTCCTAAGGAGAGAATTCAACGTCGAAGACAATGGCCTGAATAGGCATATGACTCCCAAATTTTGACTCCAATACTTTCTGTATTCGGGAATGAATGGCTATCAGGTCTCCATTGCGATTAACGATTTCTTCGTAAAGAGGAGTGCCAAACACAATACCTTGAGCCAATAATTCCGCTGATAAAATTCTTGACCTGAGAGGCAGGTTTTTTTGCAGTAATACTTGTGAAACCAACCTCCCGCAGAGAAGCATCGATTGCTTCTGTATCGTGGTAACCAAAGGGCACGTGAAAAAAAACCGGCGGGTCGTCAGGAAACACCGCAGCTATTGTCTCGTAAACTATTTCAGCAAAAGGGTTAGCTGCCCAGCAGTCCCAGACATTGAAAAGGTAATGTCCGCCGGGCTTCAGCACGCGAAGCACTTCGCTATAAGACTTGAGCTTATCTGGAAAAAACATCACACCAAACTGGCAGACAACAACATCAAACAAAGGAGACTCGTAAGGTAAGCTGCTGGCATCCACAACCTCAAAGCGAATGTTTTCGTCTTCAGCGAACTTCTTCTTAGCTTGCTCCAGCATCGGTGGATTCAGGTCTGTAGCAAGCAGTGTCGTGTCAACAGGCAATAGGTTACGCAGTTTTCGGGTGACAATTCCAGTCCCTGCCGCCAGCTCCAGTACGGATGAAGGTCTGTAATCTGCTACCCTCCTGGCTATATCCGCAGCATAGTCGATAAAAATATGAGGACCGAGTCCGCTATCGTAATACTCAGGAATAGAGCCTACAAACCGGGAGGACTGAGAAGTCATAACTGCATCGTTACCTGTAGTGTTCTTTCTGCGTTGATACTGTTAGCGAAATCGTGACGAACCAATATAGTAGGAAAACAATGATCCAGCCCAAACACAGGAGACAGAAAGCCGGAAAAATGACGGTTGGTTGCGGGAAATAAGACAGCGGTTATCACCAGTAATAACGGAAAACCGTTTTTTATGTGTGAGTGTCAGTATGCGTTCAGATATATAAACAACAATATCAAGTCATAAAATGTTTTAAAGACCTGAGTCATATTTACTAATACTGATAAGACAATGCACAACAGTTTACAAGTGAACCAAAAAACTCTGGAACCCAGAACGTTCATTGGTTCACTGAAAAGGCTAACAACGCATCGTTTTCAATTAAACATCTCAGAAATACTTAGACTGATCTCTTCTATCTCCTGAACACTGGTGGGCACCACAAGAATGGTGTCATCCCCAGCCACACACCCCATAATCCCACCTTTAACACCAATGGAATCCAGCAGTCTGGCAATCATCTGGGCAGCACCAGGGCTGGTTTTGATCACAATCATCGATTCATTGTGATCAATCTCTTCCACCAGATCTTTTACTGCAATACTGGAATCCATTTTGCCCAGTTCGGGAGGCAGGCAGTAGACAAGTTCATTCAACGCATTCCGAGCCCTGACCGCACCAAAACGGCTCAGCATACGGGACACCTTGGACTGGCTGATGTTGTCAAACCCCTGCTCCTGCAAAAGAGCAACAATCTGACTTTGTGAGCCGCAGCGTTCTTCTTTAAGAAGCTGGCGGAAAGAGCGAACCAGCGCATCCTGTTTTGGGCTAGTCATAGTTGTCATATAACCTTTCACCTAAATCCTGCAATCCCAATTTCAAAAGGTCAAATAGAGGAATGAAACATGGC